>JAEZLB010000275.1 GCA_023435945.1 Pseudomonadota bacterium
TAGTTTTTGTGAGCAGTACACTGTCATGTGACGCAAAGAATGGCCTCCTCATTGCCGGGCAGCCATTCTTTGCCAGTCATAGCGGGTATCGCGTCGCCGGGCTTATCCCTCGGTTGCCCGCTTTCCGATGTATTCCAGCGCTTCATTTACCTGGTCGATCAGGATCAGGCAAAGCTCGCCTTCGGACAAGCCCGCCAGTGCCAGGTCGATGGCGGCAAACTCGCCGCGGATTTCCCGGATGGAAGTAGTGCGTTGTGCATTCGACAGGCCTGCGCGCAGGAGCGCAATGACTTCGCCATCCGCCCGGCCGCGCTGGCACTGGTCTTCATAGAGAATCACTTCGTCAAAAGCGTCGCCGAGTATCTGCGCCTGCTGCCGTATGTCTTCGTCGCGGCGGTCGCCGGCGCCGCTGATGACGACGCTGCGGCGCGTTGCGGGCATGCTGGTTATGGCGGCAACCAGTGCGGTCATTGCATCGGGGTTATGGCCGTAATCGGCGATCAGCGTTGCGCCGCGATAGTTGAAAAGATTGAACCTGCCGGGAGCGGTACTGGCATCGGCGATGAAGGTCTGCAGTCCGCTGCCGATGATTTTCCAGCTGAGGTTGAGTGCCCAGGCAGCGCCAATGGCGGCCATTGCGTTATCGACCTGGAATCCGATCCGGCCGTTATGCGTCAGGGGAATCTGGGCCAGCGATATTGTATGCAGGCAGTCACCCTCGGCGGCGACGATCGCATCGCCATCGACATAGACCACGCGGCGGCCCTGCGCGCGATGGGTAACCAGTACCGGATGATTACTGTCGCGGCAGAAGAAAGTGACCGAGCCAGGGCAAGAAGCTGCCATGCTGGCCACGTTAGCATCGGCGGCATTGAGCACCGCCGTGCCGTTGGGCGCGACATTCTGCACGATCACGCGTTTGACCACAGCGAGGTCTTCCACGGTGGTGATGTAATTCAGGCCAAGATGGTCGCCCAGGCCGATATTCGTGACTACGGCAACGTTGCAGCGGTCGAAGCCCAAACCCTCGCGCAGGATGCCACCGCGGGCCGTCTCGAAAACGGCGGCATCGACATCGGGATGCATCAGCACATTGCGTGCGCTTTTCGGGCCGCTGCAGTCATCGCTGTCGATGCGCTCATTGCGGATATAGATGCCATCGGTCGTGGTCATGCCCACGCAATGACCCTTCACACCCAGCAGGTGCGCGATCAGCCGCACCGTGGTGGTCTTGCCATTGGTGCCGGACACGGCCACTACCGGGATGCGCCCATCGTCGCCTTCCGCGTACATGGTCGAGATGATGGCTTCGCCGACTGCGCGGCCCTTGCCATAAGAGGGGCGCAGGTGCATGCGCAAGCCGGGTGCCGCATTCACTTCGACGATGCCGCCGCCCTGCTCTTCCAGCGGCAGCAAAACGGTCTCACACACCATGTCGATACCGCAGATATCCAGCCCCACCATCTGCGCAGCTTCCACTACGCGTGCAGCCAGTTCGGGATGCACTTCGTCGGTGACGTCGGTGGCGGTGCCGCCGGTGGAAAGATTGGCGCTGTCGCGCAGTGCCACGCGTGCGCCTTGCGGCGGAACGCTGTCGGCGGTATAGCCCTGTTGGGCCAGCGTGTGCAGGGCAATGTCATCGATGCGTATCTTGGTCAGCGGCGTAGCATGTCCATTGCCGCGCAGGGGATCGCGGTTCACTTCCTCGACGAGTTCGGTGATGGTGCGAACGCCGTCGCCGAACACCTGTGGTGGCTCGCGGCGTGCCGCTGCAATCAATTTGTCGCCGACCACCAGCATGCGATAGTCGCGACCCCTGAGGAAGCGTTCAACGATGATTTGCGAACCGTAATGGCGTGCATTGGCAAAAGCAGTCAGCACTTCTTCACGCGTTTTCATGTTGACTGCCACGCCCTTGCCCTGGTTGCCATCCAGCGGCTTGAGCACAACCGGCAGGCCGATTTCGCAAGCGGCCTGCCACGCTTCTTCTGCGTCGGCGACAGTACGTCCCAGCGGCACCGGCACACCTGCCGCATGCAACAACTTCTTGGTCAGTTCTTTGTCCTGTGCGATGGATTCGGAAATCGCGCTGGAGAAACTGGTCTCGGCTGCCTGTATGCGTAGTTGCCGCTTGCCCCAGCCGAACTGAACCATGCTGCCTTCCGTGAGACGCCGGTAGGGAATGCCGCGCGCCACAGCGGCTTGCACGATAGCGCCGGTGCTGGGGCCCAGGCGGATGTCTTCGTCGAGTTCGCGCAAACGGGTGAGCGCCTGCTTCAGATCGAAAGGCTGATCGTCGAGTGCGCTGCGGCACAGTTGTTCCGCCAGTTCCAGCGCAAGGCGGCCAACGGCTTCTTCCGAGTATTCGACGGCGACCTGGTAGGTGCCGCGCTCCACGGTCTCGATCGTGCGACCGACGGTAACCGGACAACCCGCCTGCGCCTGCAGGTAAAGTGCTGCGCTCTCCAGCGCATGCGCCATGGAAAAAGGAACGCGCGGATCGACCGGCGACAGCAGCGTGATCTCGGGAAAACGGGCGCGCAGCCGGTCTTCGAAACCCGGCAATGCCTTGATGTCGCGCTCTTCTTCGGTACAAGCCACGATGGCTTCGATAGCGGTGCGGCGACTCCAGAGATTGGGTCCGCGCAGGGCGCGGACACGCGAGATGTTCATGTAAGGTGTCCTTGAGTGTACTGTGATGCGGATCGGTTCATGCCGGCCGCTTATCCTTGTTGTGCTTCCACATCTTTTGTTGCCGGCGTCATTTCCGCGCAGGCCTTGTCC
>JAEZLB010000296.1 GCA_023435945.1 Pseudomonadota bacterium
TCCACCGCCTTCATCAGGCCGATATTGCCTTCCTGGATCAGATCGAGGAATTGCAGGCCACGGTTGGTATATTTCTTTGCAATCGAGATTACCAGACGCAGGTTCGCCTCGGTCATTTCCCGCTTGGCCTTGCGTGCCTTCATTTCGCCGGCGATCATTTTCCTGTTGATCTCGCGAAGATCCGGCAGCGGCAAAACAACGCGTGCCTGCAGGTCCAGCAGCTTCTGCTGCAATTCCTTCACAGCCGGCACATTGCGTCCCAGTACGACGCTGTAATCTTTGTTGGCCTCGACCTCGCCATCGATCCAGTCCAGGTTGGTTTCATTACCCGGGAAGACCTTGATGAAGTGTTCGCGAGGCATGCCGGCCTTATTGACCACGACATCCAGAATCTGGCGTTCGATACTGCGCACTTCATCCACTTGACTGCGCAAGGTATCGGCGAGTTTTTCCACGACCTTCGCAGTAAAGCGAATGCCCAGCAATTCATTCGAAATCGCTTCCTGTGCTTGCACATAGGGCTTGGAGTTATACCCCTTGCCCTCATAGGCACGGCGCATATTGTCGAACTGTTCCGCAATCACGCGGAATTTACCCAGAGCTTCTTTCTTGAGCTGCTCCAGTTGCTCCGCGGACAGACCTGCAGCTCCCGACGACGAGGAGGAGGACTCCTCTTCTTCTTCATCTTCCTCATCTTCCTCATCTGCTTCGTCTTCCTCTTCTTCATCGGAAGAAGCGCTTGGAAGGGGGGCTTCGGATTCGGAGTTATCTACCAAGCCATCGACGACCTCATCGATTTTCATTTCGTCAGAGGAGATCTTGTCAGCCATTGCCAGGATTTCAGCAATGGTGGTCGGGCAGGCGGAGATCGCCTGTATCATGTCCTTCAGACCATCCTCGATACGCTTGGCGATTTCAATTTCGCCTTCACGGGTCAGCAGCTCAACCGATCCCATCTCGCGCATGTACATGCGTACTGGATCGGTAGTACGACCGAATTCGGAATCTACGGTAGACAAGGCCGCTTCAGCGGCAGCTTCCGCGTCTTCATCGCTGGCGACGTTGGGCACGGCATCCGACAACAACATGGTCTCTTCATCCGGTGCATGCTCATACACCGAGATACCCATGTCACTGAAAGTACCGATAATACCGTCGATCGCTTCCGGATCAACAATATTGTCCGGCAGATGATCGTTGATTTCAGCATAAGTCAGGAAGCCACGCTCCTTGCCCAGCTTGATCAGGTTCTTCAGCTTTTGACGACGACGCTCCAGTTCCTCTTCGCTGGCCTCGGTATCGGAAGAGAACGCGTCTTTCAACAGCGCCTTCTCCTTGGCTTTGCGATCTTTCGCGCGCGCTTTGTCGGCCGCCTTCAGTTCGGCGTGCTCAACGGCATTCAGTGCTGCGATTTCATCGCTCTCCGGCTGGAAGTCCTTGGGTTTGCGCCCACGACGACCAGGCACCTTCACAGCTGGCAGAACATAACCGGACGTGTCGATAGCTGCCAGTGCAGCGGCATCGGTAGTCTTATTGACAACCGATGCCGAGGACACTTTGGCATCGATCTTCTTTTCAGGAGCGGCTGCGGCTTTTTTGGCCGGCTTGGCTACTTTTTTAGTTTCAGGCTTGTCTGCCTTGGATTCGATTTTTTTTGACACTGGATTTTTAACTGGCGCAGAAGCGGACTTACTCATCTTGACAGAAGATTTGTCCGCAGGTTTCACAGTTGCGCGAGAAGCTGTTTTAGTTGTGGGTTTGGGTGTCGCCTTGACACTAGGTTTTGCCACTACTTTTGTTGCAGCTTTACTTGCAGGCTTGGTTGATGACTTTACGGCGACGCTTTTTGCTTTCGGACTAGCCTTAACAACAGCCTTCTTGACAGCCGCTTTTGCTGCGGTTTTAGCTACCGTTTTCACGGGAGTGGTTTTTGCAGCCGCAGACTTCGCAGCTTTCACAGAAGCCGTCTGCTTTTTAGCGGATTTTTTCATTGCGGTCGCCATGGAATCATCAAGTTCTGAATAGTTGGGTATTCGACTCAGAAAGAGAGCTCTTGTCAGGCATCAACTCCCTCTCAACTCCCTCTACTGAGCCAGCACTTTGCGTCATATGCATTGACGCCCAGGGCCCCTGTTTTCTGGACCTCATACAGTTCGCCCATGAAAAACTGTAAGACTTTGAATCAAAAGCCTTTTATTATACCACAGAGTAATTTTGCTTTACGGCCATACCTACCTTTCAGCGCGGAACGGTATCATTTGCGGCTTCCTGGCGCAGGCGCTCTTGCTGCTTAGTTAACTCGTGATAGCGTTGTGCCAACTCTGCAGGGGGCTTGCCTGACTGGACAAGTTGCTCCAACTCCACCCTGATCAGCTTCATTTTAGTCTGCCTTATAGCACCGGCAAGTTCCAGACGGGCCAACTCTATTTCGGCATCGGTATCCGTACCCACTTCAGCAATGAGATGGTCGAATTCAGTGTTAATCATACGCAACTGTTCTGCCACTGCCGCAAAACTTGCTTGCGCACCCGCCCCCTTACTTACTTGGATTAGTTGCTTCAGCAAGGTTCCATCATCCGGCGCCAACTGCGAGACAGCCGCTATTGACGGCTCGTCCAGCTCACTTGCCAACACCGGATGGGCAATCAGCAAGCGCAAAATCTGCCTTTCCAGCTCCACCGGCGGCTTCCGCATCGTGCGCGGGGCCGCCTTTTTCACACGCGCCGCGGGCTTGGCCAAGGTGAACAGCGACTCAATTTCCGCTGACGCAGTCTCCGTCATCTGCGCCAGACTGTGAACCAATTGCAGGCGCAAGGCCGAAGGTGGCATTGCCTGCAGCATCGGCTTGGCCTCGAACTGTGTTCGCGCACGCCCCTCGGCAGAATCGAGGTTGTTACCCTGGCTGGCCTCATTCAGCAGGAACTGCGACAGCGGCATGGCATCCTTGACGCGCTGAGCGAAAGCGTCCGCCCCGTACTCACGTATAAAACTGTCCGGGTCATGTTCAGTCGGCAGGAACAGGAAAGCGACCGTCCGGTTATCCGTCATGTGCGGCAAACTGGCCTCCAATGCACGTCTTGCAGCCCGTCGTCCGGCGGCATCGCCATCGAAGCCGAATACCAGATGATCAGTCTGCCGAAACAGCTTCTGCACATGAGTAGGCGTACACGCCGTTCCCAGGGTCGCTACCGCATTCTGGAAACCCAGTTGTGCCAGTGCCACCACATCCATGTAACCTTCGGTGATCAGCACATAACCCGCTTCCCGTATCGCCAAGCGCGCCTCGAACAAGCCATACAGCTCATTTCCCTTCTGAAATAAGGGTGTTTCGGGGGAATTCAAGTACTTGGGCTCACCGCCATCCATCACCCTGCCACCAAATGCGATGACCTGGCCCTTGGTGTTGCGAATAGGAAACATGATGCGATCACGGAAGCGGTCATAACGCTTACGCGACGCACTTCCCTCTTCCGACCTGTCAATCACCAGGCCAGCCTCCACCAGCACATCCGCCTCGTAATCCGGGAATACGGTGCGCAGATTATCCCAGCCAGCCGGCGCATAACCCATCCCGAAACGGGCGGCAATTTCGCCGGTTAATCCGCGTTTTTTCAGATAAGCGATGGCATGCTGCGCCGAACGCAATTGCTTGCGATAGTAATCACTGGCGCCCGACATCGCCTCGGACAAGGCCATGCCTTTTGCCCTGACCTCTGACTGCTGCGCCTTGGTCAGGCCGGTTTCTTCCTCCGGCACGGTCATACCCACGCCCTGGGCCAGATCCTTGACCGCCTCGACAAAGCCCTGCCCGGAGTACTCCATCAGGAAAGTGATGGCCGTACCATGCGCGCCACAACCAAAGCAGTGATAGAACTGCTTGGTCGGGCTGACGGTAAAACTGGGAGATTTTTCGTTATGGAAGGGGCACAAACCCATGAAGTTTGCGCCACCTTTCTTGAGCTGCACGTAGCGGCCAACGATATCGACGATATCGACGCGGTTCAGCAAATCCTGGAGGAAGGATTGCGGGATCATGTGCCGGCAGGCCGCTTTGCGAAATTAATTCTTGGACAGAGCGGCTTTCACCAGCGCGGAAACCTGAGTCATGTCAGCCCGGCCCGCCAGCTTGCCCTTCAGCACGCCCATCACCTTGCCCATGTCCTGGGGACCTGCAGCGCCGGTAGCAGCCACAGCTGCGACGACTTCCGCCTGCACTTCCGCTTCCGACAATCCTGCCGGCATATAAGTGGAAAGGATTTCCAGCTCGGCGCGCTCGATGTCAGCCAGATCCTGGCGACCGCCCGCATCAAACTGGCTGATCGAATCCTTACGCTGCTTGATCATTTTTTCAATGATGGCCAGCACCTGCGTATCATTAAGTTCAATGCGCTCGTCCACTTCCTTGCGCTTGATTTCAGCGTTGATCAGGCGAATGGTGCCCAGCTTGGTCGTTTCCTTGGCGCGCATTGCCGCCTTCATGTCTTCGGTGATTTTTTCTTTGAGACTCATACTCTTGTTCTCCGAGTTGGACGCGCAATCCTGCGCTTCTCCGCCAAACACAAAAACCCGCTGCGGACACTTACCGGAGCGGGTTTACCAAGCGCGGCACGCACTTCCTGCGCGCCGGCAGAATCAGTACATCTTCTTGGGCAGTTGCTGGCTGCGGATGCGCTTGTAGTGACGCTTCACAGCAGCGGCGAGCTTACGCTTGCGTTCTGCAGTCGGCTTCTCGTAAAACTCGCGCGCACGCAACTCGGTCAGCAGACCGGTTTTTTCAATGGTGCGCTTGAAGCGACGCATAGCAACTTCGAAAGGCTCGTTTTCTTTCAGGCGTACAGTAGTCATGTAAATTAGCGACCCAGAAAATTCATGGAAAGACCGCGATTCTAGCAGATCATAAATACAAAGAAAAGGGGCGTTTGGCCCGGATTTCCTTTTTTATCAATTATTCCTGCCAACCAAGCTTCGTACATTCCGCAAGTTCATTTCAGACTGCCGATCCGGCGGCAAAACCCGACGCCCATGCCCACTGGAAGTTATATCCGCCCAGCCAGCCGGTGACATCCACCGATTCGCCAACAAAATACAGTCCGGGGACCGTTTTCACCATCATACTCTGCTGCGACAACACCCTGGTATCGACACCTCCCCGTGTCACTTCCGCCTTACGGTAACCCTCGGAGCCATTGGGCGTAATGCGCCAGCGATTGACCGACTCGCCCAGCCTGCGCAATTGCCTGTCTGGCATGTCTGCCAGTCGCATTGACGGATCGAAATCGTTGGCAATGAGCCAGCCTTCCGCCAAGCGGGAGGGCAAATGCCGCGCCAGTTCATTGTTCAGGCTTTTACGGGAGCTATGCTTATCCTTCAACAGCTGTTCTGCGAGATCGATGCCCGGCAACAGGTTGATCACGATATCCGTCCCTGCCTGCCAGTAACTGGAAATCTGCAACACAGCCGGCCCCGACAATCCACGATGTGTAAACAGCAAGTCTTCCTTGAAATAACCGCGGGACTTTTTCTCGCCGGTTTCGATTTCCACTTCCAGCGCTATGCCTGCCAAAGACACAAATGCCTGCCAGCTTGCCGCATCAAAGGTCAGCGGCACCAAGGCAGGCCGCGGATCAACCAGCGGCAGGTCGAACTGGCGTGCAACACGAAATGCAAAATCGGTCGCGCCTATTTTGGGAATCGATAGCCCTCCGGTCGCAATCACCACACTGTGCGCCAGAATTTCTCCGGCCTCGGTGGCGACCCGGAACGACTCGCCGCTCCTGCCTATCTCCTGCACCTTGCATGGCATACGCCACGCAACCTTGCCCGTATCGCACTCGGCCTTCAGCATCGCAATGATGTCTTCTGCCGAGCGGTCGCAGAACAATTGTCCCTTGTGTTTTTCATGATAGGGAATGCGATAGCGCTTGACCAGCGCGAGAAAATCCTGCGGCGTATAACGCGCCAGCGCGCTGCGGCAGAAATGCGGATTCTCGGACAGGAAATTCTGCGGACCGGCGTCGATGTTGGTGAAATTGCAGCGGCCGCCGCCGGAGATACGGATTTTCTCCGCCAGCCGCGGTGCATGGTCGATCAGCATCACCTTACGGCCACGCTGCCCGGCCACGCCGGCGCACATCATGCCAGCCGCGCCCGCGCCTATCACTGCTACATCAAAGGATTCTGCCATGGCTTGCCTGATTGGGAACAAGCCGAGATTGTACGGGAGATGCCCTTATCGGGACCAGAGCCGGTTAGTCCGGCCCGGTCCGAAGTTGCGTAACGCGGCTAAATCCCTTCTAGACACGCATGCTGCGCGAGACATGCAGACAATGTTCTACCTGCTCGGCAATCGGGTTGGGAATGGGATAACGGCCTTCCAGCGCCGCTGCTATCCATGCAGCCGTGGTGCTGGCGTCACTTTGATCCGGCAACTCAGGCAAGGTATCCACCGGCGGCTGGCGCTCCACCAGCGTTGTGCATTGCCCGGCATGGAACCATTCGATCTGCTGCCCTCGCTTGGCATTGGCGACCGTCTCACCTTCCGTGCCGCGCATCAGGAACACATCGCCCCGCTCGACCGGCGCGGCATTGCCGAAATAATCGGTCAACAAACTGAAGTACTCCGGATGGGTGTACGAAGTCAGGCGCAGTGCCGCACCCTTGAATGGCTGCAGCAGTTTGACCAGCGTATGCGTGGAATTGCGCAAGCCCAGGATACGGCGCAGCGACAGCAAATGGGCCATCTTGGGTGCCAGCTTTGCGATAGGCATGAAGGCAGGCAAACCGGCTGAGAACTGCGCCTGCACTTCCGAATTATCGGAACACACACTGATATTCATCCGCTGCAGAATCTCTGCCGTCGTCACGCGTCCCGGGTCGTGGATCATTCCGTGTATGAATACCGGCACACCCTGGCGCGCCAGCAAGCAAGCCAGCAAAGGCGTCAGGTTCGGCATCTGGCGGGAACCGTTATAGCTGGGAATCACAACAGGCGCATACTCGCCGGGCGGATCATCCAGCCGCTCGAAGGAGACCTCAGCGGCATCGAGAAAACCGGCGATCTCCTGCACCGACTCGCCCTTGATGCGCATGGCCAGCATGAAACCACCGACCTCCAGGTCCGAGACGCGGTTAGCAAGCATGGCCTCGTAGATCAAGTAAGCATCATCGCGCGCCAGGCTGCGCGCCCCTTTTTTGCCGCGACCGACTTCCTTGATGAAGCGGCCGATGGGAAACGAAGTGTCGTGAGCGGGATTATTCATGACGCAAGATTACATCGAATGGGGGCGAGGATGCATGCAGGCTTTTCCGGTTAATTATTCGAGATTGCAGACACTGCATTATCAGACAATCAATCAGCTCAGACATCTCTTAGCAAACCTTGCGCTACGGAACGCAACTCGTGCTTCTGTGTCGTTATGATCTTTCTCAGCTCCGGCCAACAGAAACCGCAACGCGTTCCGCATTGCAATGCCTGCCGCAGTCCTGCCAAACAGACGCTTGCCTCCTTTTTGCCAGTGGAAGCCTGCCGTTCAAGCTCTTCCCGAATCTCGGATAAGGATACATTCAGGCAGTCGCAGACTATGCGCCCCCGTGGCGTGAATTCCTGTGGCGCCTTGCCGGATGGCATAAGAAGCAGCCGCCTCACGCCAGCCACCGGCTGCCCACTTTCCAGATATTCCCTCAACCATCCCTGCGCAGCGATATCGCCGGACAATGACACGGCAAGTAATTTGTCATTCTCTATGCGCAGTTGGCGCGCATTGCCTCGCCGCCTGTCTTCATATCTCAGGATATCGGCTCCGGCAATCCCGAATTGCGCTTCGATTTCGGCGACCAGCTCCGGAGCGGCTGCGTAATCATCGGCAGCACGAAACACAATGCCAACCCGATCACGGCTGAATAAGGTGCAGGAGGCAAAAGCGAAACGCGGCATATAAGTTCGCAGGCTCGCCTGCATCGACAACAGTCGATGCTCATCTATCCAGCCGAACACCACAAAATGCCGGGGCAGTGCCGGCCTTTGCATTCATCGTCCCTTCCCGCCTGACAGACCCTTCATGAAAGCCGGTCTGCTTTGCGGCTTTGGCAATCCTGCGCCAGATACCCCGCATTCCGCATTCCGCTTTCCTATACAATGGCACCTTGTTTTCGCTCCCCCACCCGCATCGCTCATGATTGTCCTCGGCATCGAATCCTCCTGTGACGAAACCGGCCTCGCCCTGTACGACACAGAACGCGGCTTGCGCTCGCATGCGCTGTATTCGCAAGTCGCGATGCACGAAGCTTATGGCGGGGTAGTGCCGGAACTGGCGTCGCGTGACCATATTCGTCATGCTCTGCCCTTGCTGGAAAAAGCGCTGGCCGACGCCGACGTGGCGAAGCAGGATATCGATGCGATTGCCTATACCCAGGGGCCGGGACTGGCTGGAGCACTTCTGGTGGGAGCCTCCATTGCAGCCGGTTTGGGCTTGGCACTGGATAAACCCTTATTGGGCGTGCACCATTTGGAGGGGCATCTGTTGTCGCCGCTGCTGGCCAGCGATCCGCCGGAATTTCCTTTTGTCGCACTGCTGGTATCGGGCGGACATACCCAGTTGATGCGGGTCGATGGCGTGGGCCGCTACGAACTGCTGGGGGAAACCGTGGATGATGCAGCGGGTGAAGCCTTCGACAAGTCGGCCAAATTACTGGGACTGGGTTATCCCGGTGGCCCGGCCATCTCCAAGCTGGCAGAAGCCGGGCAGCCGGATATATACAAGCTACCACGCCCCATGCTGCATTCCAAAAACCTGGACTTCAGTTTTTCCGGCCTTAAAACCGCTGTACTTACCTTGGTGAAAAACCACTCGGGTAGCCTGACAGAACAAAACAAAGCAGACATCGCCCACGCTTTTGTCGCCGCCATCGTCGATGTGCTGACAGCCAAGAGCATGGCTGCTCTCAAGCAGACGGGACTCAAGCGCCTGGTTGTTGCGGGCGGAGTGGGCGCCAACAGGCAACTTCGCCACGCACTGAACCAGGCAGCCGCCAGACGACGCGTCAAGGTGTTTTACCCGGAATTGGAATTCTGCACAGATAACGGCGCGATGATTGCATTTGCCGGCGCGATGAGGTTAGAAAGGCAACCTGAAGCCGCTAACCGCGATTATTCCTTTAATATACGCCCACGTTGGCCGCTGGACGAACTCAGCGCGGTATAATCTTTTTCCTCCATTGCCTGGCTGAAAAAATCTTGCCTTCTCTGCAAGAAGGCATTTTTCCGAAAAAAATAAATACCGATGGGCACTTTCCTGCAGGAATCGTGTCTCTTAACCGCGGGAAACATTTTAAAGCGCGCCGATATTGAGACAGCGCAAAAGTGAGCAGTCCCACATAAGAATTCGAAGGGTACAGGAGACGATTCTCTTTACCATTCGAAAACCTTTGTCTTTGATTAATTCATGGGGAGGACGAATAAGCTGCCGTGACGAGAAACCCGTCCATGCCTCATTGGTTCGGATCATCGCTTCGCCCGTTTTCTTGCCGCCTTATTTGCGCTCTCATCGTCATCTATGACTTCACTCGATTTTCTGCCCTCGTTGCCTGGTTCGCTTAATCTGCTCACAGCCATCAGCCTGCTGCTGGTGACCGGCATCCTGGGCGCGCGCCTTTTGACGCGCTTCCTGCCGGTTCCGACTATTACCGGTTATGTCATAACGGGTTTGCTCATCGGCCCCGCGGTATTCGGCTTTGTCAGCACTGCCGCCCTGGATCGCCTCGGCCTTCTGATCGACCTGGCACTGGGCCTGGTGCTGTTTGAATTGGGCCGGCGTGTCGATTATCAGTGGCTGCTGCGCGAAAAACGATTATTAATCACCGGTGTCGCAATCAGCCTATGTACTTTTGCCGCGCTATACGGGTTACTGAAGTGGTTTGGTTTCAGCAACCTGATTGCCAGCATGGGTGCTGCCGTCGCCATGGCAGCCTCACCGGCTGTTGCACTCAGCGTCGTACGGGAAGAGAAAGCCGAAGGCCAACTAACGGAGCGCATGCTGCACATCGTTGCCATCGGCAATGTTTTTTCCTTCGTCGGATTTTCCATGGGGCTGTCGATATTGCACCTGGAGTACGATGCCGGCTGGCATAGTTTCATCCTGCACCCGCTTTACCTATTTATAGGCTCGGTGCTGCTGGGCTGGATCGCCAGTCGCCTGCTGATTCATCTGGGCACCTTCATCGGCCGCAACAACCAATCGCAACTGGTATTAACGATCGCGCTGATCGCCGCCACCGTAGGCGTTTCCACCATGCTGAAGCTGTCGGCATTAATTGCTTTATTGGCATTTGGTATCGCGACTCGCACCCGCAATCCCAAGCATGCGCTGGTGGAAACCGACTTCGGTCCCTACAACGCGCTGCTCTATGTATTCCTGTTCGTGTTTGCTGGCGCAAAGCTGGAGCTGCGTTATTTCATTGAAATGGCTCCCATCGCTTTGGCCTTCATCGCCTTGCGATTTGCTGTCACATTCCTGTTCACCACAGGCCTGTCCTCCTTTAACGGACTGTCACTGCGTAAAGGCATGTTGTTGGGTGTGAGTCTGGTTCCGCTATCGGGATTCAAGGTGATCATGGTCCAACATGCAGCCGGCTTCTATCCGCAGTTCAGCGGCCAGCTGGGAGCACTGATGGTATCCATACTCGTCATACTCGAAATCATCGGTCCGATCTGCACCCGCTATGCGCTGGTGGCTTCGGGCGAAGCAAAAACTTAATTGGGAATAATCATGCTGGACTTCACGTCATCCACGCCGCTGACCATGGGCGTCGAACTGGAACTGCAGATCGTCAACCGGCGCGACTACAACCTGACACGTGGTTCCAGTGACTTGCTGGAAGTACTGAAAAAGAAAAAGCACAACTACGACATCAAGCCGGAAATCACCGAGAGCATGATAGAAATCGCGACCTCGGTGCATACCCGTCATGCGGAAATGCTGGACGAGCTGCGTGCCATTCATGGTTTATTGGTCAGCGCTGCCGATCAGATCAATGTCGGCCTGGCGGGCGGCGGCGCCCATCTTTTCCAGCAATGGGACAACCAGCGCATTTATCCGACCGACCGCTACAAGCTGGTATCGGAGCTATACGGCTATCTGGCCAAGCAGTTCACGGTCTTCGGCCAGCATATCCACATCGGTTGCGAAAACGGCGATGAAGCCGTGCGGCTGGTTCACCTGCTGGCCCGCTATATTCCGCACTTCATCGCGCTGTCGGCTTCATCGCCGTTTTATCAGGGCGTCGACACCAGCTTCCAGTCATCCCGTCTTACCTCCATCAACGCATTCCCGCTGTCAGGCTGCATGCCGTTTGTCACCGATTGGGATGCCTTCAATGCCTATTTCAATAAAATGGCGGAGCTGAAGATCGTCGCCAGCATGAAGGACTTTTACTGGGATATCCGTCCGAAACCGGAATACGGCACGGTGGAAATCCGTGTCTGTGATACACCCCTGAAAATCGAAACCGCGGTGGCGCTGGGCGCTTATGCACAAACACTGGCCAAGTACATTTTCGAACATCGCGAACTGGCGCCGGAGCAACATGTTTATCTGCCATACAGCTACAACCGTTTCCAGGCCTGCCGTTTCGGCCTGGAAGGCGTCATGGTCAATTCCGCCGACGGCCAGCAATTCGTGATCCGCGACGACATTCTTCGCACTTTCACCATGCTGGAAGATACCGCCAAAGAACTGGGTAATACCGATGCGCTGGACTACTTGCGCCAGCGTGTGCTGAACAGTGAAGCGGACTCACGCTGGCTGCGCGAGCGCTCCGAGCAGTCGGGCTCACTGAGCGATGTGGTACGCCAGCAAAGCGAGTTGTGGATGGCTCGCTGAAGCGGGCCTTGGGTGCATTCAACCGTACATCAAGCCGGCATCGCTCAGGTTTTTTTCTTGCTGCCGATACGGCTTTCCTTGCCTGCAATCAGATTGCTGATATTGCTGCGATGGCGATAAATCAGCAGCAGGCTCATGAAGAAGGTGGCCACCCAGACCGGGCCGAAGCCGAATAAAAGCCCGTAGTAAAAAGGTGCGAAAACGCTGGCGACCAAGGCTGCCAGCGACGAATAACGGAAAGCATAGGCCACGATCAGCCAGGTCACCAGCGTCGCCAGGCCCAGCCACACATTAATGCCCAGCAGCACGCCCAGTGCCGTTGCCACACCCTTGCCGCCCTTGAAGCGGAAGAACACCGGCCACAGATGACCGCAGAAAACGGCGAAGGCCACCAGTGCAATGCCCTGCTCGCCAATGCCATAATCAGCCCCGTATGTTTTGACCAGCCATACAGCCACCCATCCCTTGAGGCAGTCGCCCAGCAAGGTCGCGATCGCAGCCTTCTTGCTGCCGCTGCGAAGCACATTGGTTGCGCCCGGATTCTTGGAACCGTAACTGCGCGGATCGGCCAGCCCGAACAATTTGCTGACGATGACCGCGAACGAAATCGAACCCAGCAGATAGGCGGCGATGGTAAATAACAGAATATTCATATTCTCCTCGTGATCCGTTTGGATCCACTTGTTCTTAAGCCGCGAAACCGCGGCTATCCTTTATTCATCGATGGCGCAGTTCACCGCCGTCAACGGCAGCAGCCCGGATAACTGCCTGGGATCCAGCCCCACCAGGAAACCGCGGCGCCCGCCATTGATATAAATCCTGTCCAGCTCAAGAATGCTCTGCTCTGCATAAACCGGCATGGCCTTGCGGGTATTGAAAGGCGATGTACCACCGACCAGATAGCCAGAATGGCGATTAGCCACCTCTGGCTTGCAGGGCTCCACGGATTTACAACCGATCTGGCGAGCCAGGTTCTTGGTCGACACCTTCTTGTCGCCGTGCATGAGCACAATCAGCGGGCGCGCCGCTTCGTCCTGCATGATCAGCGTCTTGACCACCACGTGCTCATCCACCCCCAGCTCTCTGGCAGAGACTGCGGTGCCGCCGTGTTCTTCATATTCGTACGGATGCTCCGAAAAATCGACGCCCCGCTGGCGCAGGAACTGCGTGGCCGGCGTCTCGGAAACATGTCCTTTTTTTGCCATGAACCCTTGCTTCCAATTTAAAACAGGACGCCATTATGCAATAGGTCTGCCTGTCGCCGCACGGCTTTATTCCGGATATGCCTACACTTCACCAACAGGAATTGTGCGCAGGTGCACAAGCCGCGTCACGGCATATCAGCCACGCGGATGATGCTGCGCATGCAGTTTTTTCAGTCGTTCCCTGGCCACATGCGTATAAATCTGGGTGGTGGAAATATCTGCGTGCCCCAGCAACATTTGCACCACGCGCAGGTCGGCGCCGTGATTAAGCAAATGCGTGGCAAAGGCGTGACGCAGCGTGTGCGGTGACAAGGGGGCATGAATACCGGCGGCCGCGGCATGCTTTTTTACCAAGGTCCAGAACATCTGTCGTGTCATCGGCCCACCGCGCGCGGTGACAAACAGTGCATCGTTCTGCTGTCCATTGAGGATCTGGGACCGCGCCTCTTCCATGTAACGGGCAATCCAGCTCCGCGCTTCTTCGCCAAACGGCACCAGCCGGGTCTTGCTGCCCTTGCCGGTGATACGCAGCACACCTTCCTGCATGCCCACCTCCACCCATTTGAGCAGCACCAGCTCCGACACGCGCAGGCCACTTGCATACATCAGTTCCAGCATGGTGCGGTCACGCAGCCCCAGCGGCGTAGCGATGTCAGGAGCCGCTAGCAGGGATTCCACTTGCGCTTCGGTCAGGGTTTTGGGATGGCGCGGCGCCTGCTTGGCGGATTTCATGCGCAAACAGGGATCAGTGCTGATCCGATTCTGTCGCAGGCCCAGCTGGTAGAAGCGCTTTAATGCAGCGAGCCTGCGATTGGCCGAGGTCGCCTTGGTCTCGGCATGGCGGGCCGAGAAATAGGCATTCAAGTCCTGTGCCTGGACATCATAGAGCTGCCTGCCACGCTCGGATTGCAGCCAGCGCGCAAACAGCGTGAGATCGCGCCGATAGGCATCGAGAGAATTTTTCGCCAGCCCATCTTCCAGCCACAAGGTATCGCAAAACGCGTCGATATCGGCCTGGCTGGCTAGCGGCTCAGCGATGCTCTCACCGCGACCCTTCTTTCTTTTTTCACCGACTGCCATAATCCGTAACACCTTCATGTGCCAGCAGCCAGCGTTTTACGCCAAGATGAAAGCCGCTGGTGTCATCACTGTTGGAGAATCCACCCAGCCCTCCGGTGGCCGTCACGCGATGGCAGGGAATGATGATGGGATACCAGTTGGCGCCACAGGCCTGCCCCACGGCGCGCGGCGCGGAGCCGATGCGGCGCGCCACCTGCCCATAGGTCAGCACTTCGCCACGCGGAATCGAGGAAATCGTATCCCACACCTTGTTCTGAAAAGCGGTGCCGACCGGGGCGAGCGGCAGTTCAAAACGAAAATCGGGTTCCGTGAAATAGCGCTGGATCTGGGAAGCCACGCGCTCGGCGATCGCATCGGTCGGATCTTTTTCCGGATAGGCTCTTGGCAGATAGACCAGTTCTTTCACCAGCCCATCGCCGGTGCGTATGCCGATTGCGCCAAAAGGGGCGGCAATCACGGCGGAGAAAACATCTGCAAGTACGGATTTCATCGCGCTAGCATAAAACAATTCCGGTCTCACCTGTAAAGCTGGCAAGGAAGCGAACGTCCGTGCCACAATTGGAACATTCTTCCGCCAAACCAGGCCTGGCTTTCTGTAGAATGAAAGCCTTGCATAACGTTTGGCGGCATTGTCCGCCTGGATTTGCCTCTCTCTGCATCTTCTTGCATGTCTATCGCTACCATCCTGCTTCCGGATTTCGCGCTGATCTTGATCGGTTTCGCGCTGTTTCGCTATACCGACTGGGGTCCCGCCTTCTGGACCGGGCTGGAAAAGCTGATTTATTTCATCCTCTTCCCTGCACTGCTGTTTTACAGCACCTCGCGTGCACCGCTTGATTTCGATAGCACCAGCAAGCTGATTCAGGTGGCAATGCTGGCGGTTTTGTCCGGTATCGCGCTGGGCTGGCTGGCCAAACCGCTGTTTCGCGTTGGGCCCATGGTGTTTGAATCGGGCGTGCAAACGGCATTTCGTTTCAATTCTTATATCTCGCTGGCCGTTGCGTCGCGCCTGGGGGGCGACGAAGGCACGGCACTGATGGGCCTGATCATCGGCTTTGCCGTACCCACCTGCAATTTCGCCGCCGTACATGCACTGGCTCATCGCAGCGGCGGGCTGCTGCGTGAAGTCATGCGCAATCCCCTGCTCCTCGCAACCGCCGGGGGTTTGTTATTTAATGTATCAGGCCTGCAGTTGCCGGAGGTCGGCCACCTGATACTGGTGCGGCTGGGTAATGCCTCGATTGCATTGGGCCTGATCGCCGTGGGTGCAGGCCTGCGCCTCGCCGGCAACAGCGAGGCACGTGGCATCGGCTCTTATTTCCTGGCTGTGAAGCTGCTGGCCGTGCCGGCTATCACTTATGTGGCGGGGACCTGGATAGGACTGCCGCCGCTGCAGTTGCAGATCGTGGTGATGTTCGCCGCGCTGCCCACAGCTTCCAGCGCCTATGTGCTGGCGGTGCGCATGGGCGGTAACGGGCCGCTGGTGGCCTTTTTGATTTCCGCCAGCACCGTCTTGTCGCTGTTCACCCTGCCCTTGTGGTTATCGCTGGTGCTGTAGCGGCTACTACCGGGCCTAATTCGATGCTTTAGCCAGGGCGTGCTGCTCCAGCGCCCAGTTCACGTGCTCACGCACCAGCTCCGACGGGTGTGATGCCCGTTTCTGCAGAGCCTGCATCATATCCGGATCACCCGGCAGATATTTCGCGGCATTGCCCAGGCCAACCGCGATATTACGCAACCAGCGCTCATGGCCGATGCGCCGTATCGCACTGCCTTCCAGTCGCTGACTGAATTCCTCTTCGGTCCATGCAAACAAATCGACCAGCGTGCCCTTATCCAGTCCGTTGCGCACGTTGAAGTCGGCCAGCACCGCGCGCTGGGCGAATTTATTCCATGGGCATACAAGCTGGCAATCGTCGCAACCCAGCACCCGGTTGCCGATTAATGGCCGTAGTTCCACCGGTATGCTGCCCTTGAGTTCTATGGTCAGATAGGAAATGCAGCGCCGCGCATCCAGCTTGTGAGGCGCGAGTATCGCTTGCGTGGGACAGGCAGCGATGCAGGCATGACATTGCCCGCAATGGCTGCTCACCGGTTCATCTACGGGCAAAGGCAGGTCGGTGTACATCTCACCCAGAAAGAACATGGACCCGGCTTCACGCGTCAGCAGCAGCGTGTGTTTGCCGCGCCAGCCCAAGCCGGATTTGTGCGCCAGGGCGACTTCCATCACCGGCGCCGAATCGGTGAAAACGCGGTAGCCAAAAACACCGATTTCATTTTCAAGGCGCTGCGCCAGCTGCTGCAGACGGGAGCGCAATACCTTGTGATAATCGCGCCCCCGCGCATAAACCGACACCACCGCCTGCTGCGGATCGCGGCTGCGCGACCATTCGGTTTCACGCCAATTTTCTCCCACACTGCCTGGCAGGTAATCCATGCGCACAGTAATGACGCGTACCGTTCCCGGCACCAGTTCGGCTGGCCGGGCGCGCTTCATACCATGCGCGGCCATGTAGTCCATCTC
>JAEZLB010000303.1 GCA_023435945.1 Pseudomonadota bacterium
GAACAAGGTTAAGAAAAGCCCGGCGGCAAGCCAAACCGGCGGCAGAATCGTCAAATTTTGTTCCGCCGCCATTGTAGCAAACACGTCTCTGAATTATGAGAGGCTTGTTACAGAAAGGTTCCGGCGCTGCGTTCCCGGTCGGCGATCTCGGAATGGCGTGATTCATAGAAATCGAAAATCGCCTCTACCACGGCCGCCGGGTCGTCGATCAACTGGATCAGGTCCATGTCTTCCGGCGCGATCATGCCTTCACCTAGCAACTTGTCGCGGAACCAGGTCAGCAAGCCGCCCCAGAAAGCCGATCCGACAAGAATGACGGGAATGCGGCGCGAGGTGCCGGTCTGGATCAGCGTCAGCACTTCGGCCAGTTCATCCAGCGTGCCGAAGCCGCCGGGCAGCACCACGTAGGCATCCGCATATTTGACGAAAGCCACCTTGCGCGCGAAGAAATGACGGAAGTTGAGCGATATGTCCTGCCAGGCATTACTCTTTTGCTCGTGCGGCAGCGTGATGTTCAGGCCGACCGAGGGCGATTTCCCTTCGAAGGCTCCCTTGTTGGCGGCTTCCATGATGCCGGGGCCTCCGCCTGAAATCACGGCAAAGCCATGGTCGGACACGCGCCGGGCGATATCGACCGCGAGTGTGTAATAAGGAGCTTCCGGGCCGATGCGGGCGGAGCCGAAGATGGAGACGGCAGGCCGCAGTTCCGACAGGCGTTCGGTTGACTCGATAAACTCTGCCATAATCGTCAACATTGACCACGATTCCCGCGCTTTTTTCTGGGTGGCGCGTTGCAGATCGCGTACCTGCCGCAGGCGCGGCACATTTTTTCTATTGATTTCCATATGAATAAAACACTGTTGTTAGTGGATGGCTCCAGTTACCTCTATCGCGCTTTTCACGCGATGCCGGACTTGCGTAATCCGGAAGGTCTCCCCACTGGAGCGATCTACGGCATGATCAATATGTTGCGTCGTTTACGCAACGATTATTCTGCCGCATATATCGCCTGCGTGTTCGATGCCAAGGGAAAAACTTTTCGCGATGATCTGTATGCTGACTACAAGGCCAATCGTGCTTCCATGCCGGAAGACCTGGTCAAACAGATCGAGCCCATCCATGAGGCGGTGCGCGCCATGGGCTGGCCCATACTGATGGTGGAAGGCATAGAAGCCGACGACGTAATCGGCACGCTGGCACAGCAGGCAACGGAGCAGGGCATGGAAGTGGTGATTTCCACCGGCGACAAGGATCTGGCGCAGCTGGTCAATCCGCACGTTACGCTGATTAACACCATGAGCAATGAGAAGCTTGATAGAGAAGGGGTCATCGCCAAGTTTGGCGTGCCGCCCGAGCGTATCGTCGATTACCTGACGCTGGTGGGCGATGCCGTGGACAATGTGCCGGGCGTCGACAAGGTCGGTCCCAAGACGGCAGTCAAGTGGCTGGGCCAGTATGATTCGCTGGATGGCGTGATTGCCAATGCCGACCAGATCAAGGGTGTGGTCGGTGACAACCTGCGCAAGGCGCTCGACTGGCTGCCCAAGGCCAAGGAGCTGGTGACGGTGAAAACCGATTGCGATTTGCGGGAGCACATCGCAGCTTTCCCGGATGTACTGGGTACCAGGGAAGAGGATCGTGAAAAGCTGATCGATTTTTTCAAGCGCTACGGTTTCCGTTCCTGGCTACGCGAGCTGACGGCGCAGGCGCAGGAAGCGGCGGCCGAAGCCGCGCCCGATGCCAAGGCGACCGTATGGCAGGCGGGATTGTTCGATGACGATAAACCTGCAGCCAAGCCAGTTTATGAAACCGTGCTGACCGATGCCCAGCTTGATGCCTGGCTGAAGAAAATCGATGCCGCAGCCATTACGGCCCTCGATACCGAAACGACGTCGCTGGAAGCGATGCAGGCGGAGCTGGTCGGGATTTCATTGTGCTGCGAAACTGGCGTGGCGGCTTATATTCCGGTTGCGCATCGTTATACCGATGCGCCGGAGCAACTGAGTCGCGACCATGTGCTGGCACGGCTGAAACCGTGGCTGGAAGATGCGACCAAGGCCAAGCTGGGGCAGCACCTCAAGTACGACAGCCACGTGTTCGCCAACTATGGCATCACGGTGCGCGGCATCGCGCACGACACCTTGCTGGAATCCTATGTGCTTGAAGCCCACCGCAGTCATGATATGGATAGCCTTGCGCTGCGCCATCTGGATCGCAAGACTATCCTGTATCAGGACGTATGCGGAAAGGGGGCCTCGCAGATCTGTTTCGATGAAGTAGCGATTGACCGTGCCACCGAATACGCGGCCGAAGATGCGGAAGTGACTTTCGAGCTGCATCGCGTGCTGTGGCCGCAGATAGAGAATCAGGCCGGCCTGCGCTACATCTACGAGAAGATAGAAATGCCGGCCCTGCAGGTGCTGCAGAAGATGGAGCGCAACGGCGTCCTGATCGATGCCTCGCTATTGGCCGAGCAGTCGAACGAACTCGGGCATCGTATGCTGGAGCTGGAACAGCAGGCGCATGAACTGGCCGGACAGCCTTTTAACCTCAATTCTCCCAAGCAGATCGGCGAAATCTTCTTCGACAAGCTCAAGCTGCCCGTGGTGAAAAAGACGCCGTCCGGCACGCCGTCGACCGATGAGGAGGTGCTGCAGAAGCTGGCCGAAGATTACCCGTTGCCGAAAATCCTGCTGGACTATCGCAGCCTGGCCAAACTCAAGTCGACCTACACCGACAAGCTGCCCAAGATGGTCAATCCCGTCACCGGCCGCGTGCATACCAATTACGCGCAGGCAGTTGCCGTGACCGGGCGCCTTGCCTCCAATGATCCCAACCTGCAGAACATCCCTATCCGCAATGCGGAAGGACGCCGCATACGTGAAGCTTTTATCGCATCGCCTGGCAGTGTGATCGTGTCGGCCGACTACTCGCAGATCGAGCTGCGCATCATGGCTCACCTGTCGGAAGACGAGGGCATGCTGCGCGCCTTTGCCGATGGTGAGGACATTCACCGCGCCACGGCTGCCGAAATTTTCAGTACGCAGCAATCAGATGTGACCAGCGAACAGCGCCGTTATGCCAAGGTCATCAATTTCGGGCTGATTTACGGTATGAGCGTGTTCGGACTGGCTGGCAATCTCGGCGTGGAACGCTCGGCTGCGCAGATGTATATGGACCGTTATTTCCAGCGTTTCGCTGGCGTGAAGCGCTTCATGGACGAGACGCGCCTGCAGGCCAAGGCGCAGGGTTACGTGGAAACTGTATTCGGACGCCGCCTGTGGCTGCCGGAAATCAATTCGCCCAACGGCCCGCGCCGCCAGGCCGCGGAACGTGCCGCGATCAATGCGCCGATGCAGGGTACGGCAGCCGACCTGATTAAGCTGGCGATGATCGCGGTGCAGGACTGGCTGGAACAGGAGAAGCTGCAATCCAAGATGATCATGCAAGTGCATGATGAACTGGTGCTGGAGGTTCCTGAGCAGGAGCTGGCGCTTATCAGATCGGCCTTGCCGCGCCTGATGGCTGGCGTGGCGACATTAAAAGTGCCGCTGGTGGCTGAAGTCGGTGTCGGTCGCAACTGGGATGAGGCACACTAGCCCCAAACCCTGCAAAGCGTTGAGGTAACACAGTGCAGTTTCTGTCGAGTGGCTAACAATGCGTTCTCACTTCAAGGAGGCAGTATGAACAAGCACGACGAGGAAATGGTGGAAGTTCTGGGGAAAACGGGCCTGTCCGATGGCTGTGGTCGCCGCACTTTTCTGCAGGCAACGCTGGGTGCGGGCTTCGCGGTAGCGGTTATGCCGGTCGTGGCGCAAACCGTGGTCAAGACTTCCGCGGACGGCCTGACGGCAGGGCAGGTGGAAATCGAGGTCAAGGGGCAGAAAGTGCCCGTTTATCGTGCCCAACCCCAGGGCAAAACCAAGTTGCCGGTCATGCTGGTGATCTCGGAGATTTTCGGCGTGCATGAATATATTGCCGATGTGGCTCGCCGTTTTGCACAGCAGGGTTACCTGGCGCTGGCACCGGATTTGTTTATCCGCCAGGGGGACCCGACCAAGTACGCGTCCAATACCGAGATCATGAAGGAAGTGATATCCAAGGTGCCGGATGAGCAGGTGATGGGTGACCTTGATGCTATCGTGGCCTGGGCCAAGGAGAATGGTGGCGATGCCAGCCGACTTGGCATCACCGGATTTTGCTGGGGCGGCCGCATCACCTGGCTGTACAGCGCTCACAATCCGCAAGTGAAGGCAGGGGTGGCCTGGTATGGCCGCCTGGTGGGTGACAGCACGACCAATACGCCACGCCATCCCATCGATGTGGCTCCCGGCTTGAAGACGCCCATCCTGGGCTTGTATGGCGCCAAAGATGCCAGCATTCCGCTGGATACGGTCAAAAAGATGGAAGCATTGCTGGCGCAGGGCAAGAGCGGGTCAAAATTCGTGGTGTTCGAGAATTCCGGCCATGCCTTCCATGCGGATTACCGTCCCACCTATAACGAAACCGATGCCAAAGCAGGCTGGCAGTTATGCCTGGACTGGTTCAGACAACACGGCGTCGCGTGAATCATTCGGCATTGGTTGCATCCGGCGCCTGGAAACAGGAGCCGGATCTGCGCAGATCGTACTGTTACTGATATTCTTCATCATGCTTGATTGAATATTGCAGGCCGCTGTGATTTAATTTCCGGTTTCCCAGCTTCCTCCGGAGCACAAAATTAATTCCCCGCTACTCTACATAGTGCTTGCAACCGTCGTTGCCGGTGTGCTCAGCATTTCGGCGGCTGCCTTGTTCTCGTTTTCGCTGCTGTCGAAAATGGTGGATAAGATGGTCAGCCTGTCAGTGGGCATGCTGCTGTCAACGGCACTGTTGCATTCGCTGCCGGAAGCCTTTGAATCCGGCGGTGATCCTTACACCATGTTCGCCGTTGTCCTGGGCGGCCTGTTGTTTTTCTTCCTGCTGGAAAAAATGGCCATCCTGCGCCATTCACACCACCACGAGGGCGATGGCCACGGTCATGTGCACGGTCATGATGCCCATGAGGCCGGCCGCGCCGGCTGGCTGATCCTGGTCGGCGATGGCATGCATAACTTCATCGACGGTATCCTGATCGCCGCTGCCTTCCTCGCCGACCCGGCGCTGGGCGTGGTGACCGCCGTGGCCATCATTGCGCATGAAATTCCGCAGGAAATCGGCGATTTCATCGTGCTGCTGAACGCCGGTTTCTCCAAGGCCCGTGCTTATGTCTACAACCTGATCTCCAGCATGATGGCGCTGGTGGGCGGGGTGCTGGGCTACTTCATGCTCGACCGCTGGATGGAATGGATACCGTTTTTCCTTGCGTTCGCTTCGTCCGGTTTCCTTTACATTGCCGTCTCGGACCTGATGCCCCAGATGCAACGCCGCACGACGCTGCGCGAAAGTATTCCTCAGGTCATCCTGATTACCCTGGGCGTTGTTATCGTGTTTTTCATTACGCATGGGGCGCATGCGCATTGAGCGGCCGGCAGTCATAAGCTGACCCAGCGTGAGGCACTGAGCTATCGCTGGGTGTTTCAAACCGCGGCGGCACTTAACCGCTGAAAAACCGGTCCGTGCGGCCGGTTTTTTATGGGTGAGTGAGGGTGACGTAATGAAGGCGGCCGGGCTGTCTGGCACATTGCTGCGAAACAGGGCAATGTGCCCTGCCGTGGAATCAAGCAACCAAACTTATTCTGGCCGATGCGGGCAAGGGATGTTTTGTGGCACAGCGTTACTTAAGCGGAGCGTACTCCACTCTCTTATGCCTCATCCGCGCTCAACCGGCCTGGTCGCATCCGCGCACCACTCACTCCACGACCCTGGATACAGCGCGGCACCTTCTAATCCCGCCACTTCCAATGCCAGAAGGTTATGGCAGGCGGTTACGCCGGAGCCGCACTGCATGACCGCTTGTTCGGGGTGTGCAATCAAAGTGGCAAATTCACGGCGTAATTGTTCTGAAGACTTGAAGCGACCATCGGCTTGCAGGTTGTCGCGGAAGAAGCGGTTCTTCGCGCCCGGAATATGGCCGCCTACCGGGTCTAGCGTTTCATTCTCGCCGCGATAGCGGTCGGGAGCGCGTGCATCGATTACGGTGCGCGTTGGATGTTCGATATTCTCCAGCAGCGTTTGCGCATCCACGGTTTTTACCAGCGGATCTTTCAGGCTGATGGTGCCGCGTGTGGGGGCAGGCATATCGGTTGTGAGTGTTCGCCCCAGTGCCTGCCATGCCGGCAAGCCACCATCGAGTACGGCGACCGCTTCATGTCCGCACCAGCGCAGCATCCACCACAGGCGTGCTGCGAACATGCTGCCTTGTGCATCGTAAGCGACGACCTGGGTATGGGGATGGATGCCCCAGTTGCGCAGCGTTTCCATGAATGCTTCGCGTGAAGGCAGGGGATGCCTGCCGCGGAATTCGCCGTTCGGTCCCGGGCGCTTGTCTGACAGGTCGGTATCGAGATGGGCGTACACGGCATTCGGAATATGGCCTTGCCGATAAGCGATAAAGCCTGCATCCGGATTGCCGAGGTCGAAGCGGCAATCGATGATGACCCAGCCTGGGTCATTCACATGTGGCGCGAGTTCGTTGGCTGCAATCAGCGTGGTGTAGGTCATCTGGACTCCTGCGTAGTAGAGGCAGCCATGGGCGCAGGCTTGGCCGCCGTGCCGCGTACATTGTAGTAAGTGGCAGTCATGCCGCTGATTAGGATCAGTGTCATACCCAGCCATCCCATCCAATCGAGTTTGTCATTCCAGATCAGGATGCCGAAGATACTGGCGAAGATGATGCCGGAGTACTGCAGGTTGGCGCTCAACAATATATTACCGAAGCGGTAGGCGCGTGTCAGCGATACTTGTGCGATGGTTGCTGTAATACCGATGGCAATCAGCAAGAGCACGCCGATGCTGGAATGAGCGCGGAAAATAGCTTCGCCGGCGGGGCGCTCCAGGATGCTGCCGGTCAGGCCGACCAGTACACCGGCCAGCGAGAAATAAAACACCACGCGATATTCGGGTTCACCCAGCTGGCCGAGTTTGCGCACCTGCAGGTAGGCGAGTGCAGACAGGACGCCAGACAGCAGCCCGCACAGTGCTCCCAGGCTTTGTCCATCTTGTATGGAGGGGCGCAATAACAAGGTGACACCGGCGAAACTCAACAGGATGGCAATCACCAGTCCCCAGTCCATGCCACGCTTGCGTGCGATCAGGCCTCCGACGAACAGCATGATGGCCATCCAGATCGGGGCCATGTAGTTCAGCGTCACTGCGGTTGGGAGCGGGATCAGGCTGATGGCACGAAACCACAGCCACAATCCCATCACGCCCAGTAATGCTCGTGATACATGCTGCCTGGGTAAGGCAGTTTTCATGGTGCCACCTTGTAGGTAGGCAAAACCTCCGAGTAGTACCATGCTGATCATGCCGCGGTACATAACGATTTCTGAGGTGGAATAAAGATCAGATGCCAGCTTCACGCATACGCCCATGACGGCGAAGGTGAAGGCGGCAAAAAGCATCCACAGTGATTGCATTAATTCAGGAAAATTAGAGGGAGATGCGGCTCCTATACCATTCGTGGAAGTGCTGCATGCCATCTTCCATGGGGGACTGGTAAGGACCTACTTCGCTGGTGCCACGCTCCATCAGGATGCGGCGGCCGGCATCCATGCGTAGTGCAATTTCGTCGTCTTCCACCGCCGTTTCCATGTAGGCGGCGCGTTCTGCTTCCACAAACTCGCGCTCGAACAGCACGATTTCTTCCGGATAGTAGAACTCGACTACATTCATGGTTTTCTGAGGTCCTTGCGGCCATAGGGTGGATACCACCAGCACGTGCGGGTACCACTCGACCATGATATTCGGATAGATGGTCAGCCAGATGGCGCCGTAAGGAGGGAGTTTTCCCTTATTGAATTTGAGGACTTGTTCGTGCCATTTCTTGTAGGTCGGCGAGCCGGGCTTGGCTAATGCGCGATTAACGCCTACGGTCTGCACGCTGTAGTGTTCTCCGAATTCCCAGTTCAGATCGGAGCAGGTAACAAAATTGCCCAGGCCCGGATGGAAAGGCTCAACGTGATAATCCTCCAGATAAACCTCGATAAAGGTTTTCCAGTTGTAGTTGCATTCGTGGATCTCGACGTGATCCAGCATGTAGCCGGAAAAATCCAGGTCCTTGGTCACGCTCATGCCAGCCATGGCTTTTTTGATATCGAAGCCATTGTTCTCGAACAGCAGGCCGTTCCAGCTTTGCAGCGGTGTCTTGGACAGATTCAGGCAGGGCGTTTCACCAAAATGAGGGGCGCCTATCAGTTCGCCTTTCAAGTCGTAAGTCCAGCGATGCAGCGGGCAGACGATATTCTTGGCATTGCCGCGGCCATCGAGCATCTTGGCCTGACGGTGACGGCAAACGTTCGACACCAGTTCTATGCCCTGGGCATTGCGCACCAGCATGCGACCTTCGTTTTCCCAGGCCAGCGTCGCGTAGTCGCCGGAATGGGGAACGAGCAGTTCGTGGCCGGCATAAAGCGGCCCTTGTCGAAACAAGTGCTGGGTTTCCTGCTTTAACAGGGCTTCGTCAAAATAGACGTTTACTGGAAGCTGCGCATCGGAGCGCGCCAGCTGAGTGAGGTTTGCCAGTTCGGACATCCCTGCCTCCCAAATTAATTTTCACCAACCTAAGAGAGAAAGAATCCGCAAAAACCTGTATCAAGCGAGATGAATAGGAGATTTTGGACAGAACCGAAGATTATACTCTTGTCGTTTTGCCTGGGGCAATCCGAATCTGGAAATTTAAGGCGGCGACAGGATAAAAAATCCGTAGGGGAAGTCTGCTTTACGGTTTGCGCTGAGGCCGGAGTGCCAAAATCAGGTTAGGGACATGATTCACTTAAGCTGGGGCGGCGTGCTTGTTTTACAGCAAACTCTTTTTAAAATCATGCAGAAGTGCAAACAAAAGGTGTGATGGATCGGGTCATTTCCGCTAAATCAACAGTGAGACGCGGTATTCCACTAAAATAGTGGGCTATTTTCTTTTGCACGCCTATGCCTAAAAAGTCCATTTCCAATGAGCAGCCGGCTTCGTTTGAAGAAGCCATGGCCGAGCTGGAACAACTTGTCTCCCAGATGGAAGACGGGTCGCTGTCGCTGGAAGCTTCCGTGGCTGCCTACAAGCGCGGTTCCGAGCTGGTCAAGTACTGCACCAGTCAGCTTGATAAGGTGGAAAGTCAGGTCAAGGTGCTGGAAGGCGACATGCTGAAGCCATTCGCCGCAGATGATGTATCGGAGGAGAAGGAATGAGTTTGGATGTGGCATTTGGCGACTGGATGAAGGCTGTGCAGCAAAAGATGGAGGATGCGCTGGATGCGTATCTGCCTGCAGCCTCACAATTGCCGCAAACTTTGCACGAAGCGATGCGCTACACCGCGCTGGATGGCGGCAAGCGTGTGCGGCCCCTGCTGGTTTATGCAGCAGGCGATTTGTTCGACGCTCCGCAGGAGTCGCTGGCGCGTGCAGCATCGGCGGTAGAGATGATCCATGTGTACTCGCTGGTGCATGACGATATGCCCTGCATGGATGACGACGATCTGCGTCGTGGCAAACCCACGGTGCATGTGAAATATGATGAGGCGACCGCATTGCTGGTAGGTGACGCCTTGCAGGCTCAGGCTTTCCTGACCTTGTCGGAGGGCGAGGGCGATGCCGGGCGCAAACTGCAAATGGTCAGCCTGCTGGCGCGTGCCGCGGGCTCACTTGGCATGTGTGGCGGTCAGGCGATCGATTTGGCCAGCGTGGGCAAGGGCTTGTCGCTGCAAGAACTGGAGCGCATGCACCAGCTAAAAACAGGCGCGTTGCTGCGCGCATCGGTGCTGCTCGGTGCTTACAGCGCGAAGGCCCCTTCCAGTCCGGAACTGGAAAGCCTGGATGCCTATGCCGCTGCCATCGGCCTGGCCTTCCAGGTGGTGGACGATGTGCTGGATGCCACTCAGGATTCGGCAACGCTGGGTAAGACCGCGGGCAAGGATGCGGCCGACAACAAGCCGACTTACGTCTCGATACTGGGGTTGGAGCAGTCCCGTGCCTTGGCTGAAAAATTGAGAAACGACGCGCATGCCGCGCTGGCGCCTTTCGGCGACAGGGCGCAGCGCTTGCGTGAGCTGGCCGACCTGGTCGTGCAGCGGAAAGCGTGAGTAAAAAGTATGGAGCTATTAAAAACCATCGGTGATCCCGCCGATCTGCGCAAATTGTCGCGCGCCCAGTTGCAACAGCTTGCTGATGAACTGCGCGCGTATGTATTGGACTCGGTATCCAAGACCGGCGGCCATCTGTCGTCCAATCTGGGCACGGTGGAGCTCACGATTGCGCTGCACTATGTATTCAATACGCCGGAAGATCGCCTGATCTGGGACGTAGGTCATCAGACTTATCCGCACAAGATACTGACTGGCCGCCGCGAAGGCATGGCATCCTTGCGCCAGCTCGACGGCATTTCCGGTTTCCCGCGCCGCGATGAAAGTCCTTACGACTCATTCGGTACAGCGCACTCTTCTACATCGATTTCCGCCGCGCTCGGCATGGCGCTGGCGGCCAAAACCAAGGGCGAGGATCGTCATTCGGTCGCGGTGATCGGCGATGGCGCAATGACTGCGGGCATGGCTTTCGAAGCCTTGAACAATGCTGGCGTGTACGAGGACATCAATCTGCTGGTAGTCCTGAACGACACCGCCATGTCGATCTCGCCGCCGGTGGGCGCACTGAACCGTTATCTGGCGCGCCTGATGTCGGGCAAATTCTATGCAGCGGCGAAAAACGTGGGCAAGACCGTATTGCCGGCGCCGATGCTGGAGTTGGCCAAGCGTTTCGAAGAGCATGCCAAGGGCATGGTGGTACCCGCGACCATGTTCGAGGAATTCGGTTTCAATTACATCGGCCCTATCGATGGCCACGATCTCGAGTCCCTGATCCCGACGCTGCAGAACCTGAAGAAGCTGAAAGGCCCGCAGTTCCTGCACGTGGTAACCAGAAAAGGCCAGGGTTACAAGCTGGCGGAAGCCGACCCGGTGCTGTATCACGGTCCGGGCAAGTTCAATCCGGCCGAAGGCATCAAGCCTTCCTCCAGCGGCAAGCTAACGTACACCCAGGTGTTCGGCAAGTGGCTGTGCGATATGGCTGCGCACGACCAGCGACTGGTGGGAATTACGCCTGCAATGCGCGAAGGTTCGGGCATGGTGGAATTCGAGCGTCGCTTCCCCGATCGTTATTACGATGTCGGCATCGCTGAGCAGCATGCGGTGACTTTTGCGGCCGGCATGGCTTGCGAGGGCCTGAAGCCGGTGGTCGCCATTTATTCCACTTTCCTGCAGCGTGGCTATGATCAGCTTATTCACGACGTGGCCCTGCAGAACCTGGATGTGACGTTCGCGCTGGATCGCGCCGGCCTGGTTGGTGCCGATGGTGCAACGCATGCCGGCAATTACGACCTGGCTTACCTGCGCTGCATCCCCAACATGGTCGTGATGGCCGCTTCCGACGAGAACGAATGTCGCAAGATGCTCAGTAC
>JAEZLB010000351.1 GCA_023435945.1 Pseudomonadota bacterium
CAGTTCGGCATGCGTTTCCTCAATCAGAGGAAGTCCGCCAATACCGGAACCGACAATGACACCAATACGATCTGCATTGGAATCCGTAACCTCCAGGCCGCTGTCCTGCATAGCCTGCATACCGGCAGCCATGCCGTAATGGATGAATACATCCATATGGCGCGCTTCCTTGGCAGCGATATAGTCTTCAATCTTGAAATCTTTTACTTCCCCTGCGAAGTGGGTCGTAAAAGGCGTGGCGTCAAACTTGGTAATCTTTGCAATGCCAGAGCGGCCTGCAACGATTGCGTCCCATGCATCGGCGACAGAATTGCCGACCGGTGAAACGCATCCCAGTCCCGTTACGACGACACGACGTTGACGTGAACGGCTCAAACGATTCTCCTGCAATCAGTAAAAATTACGCCTTGAGATGAGCCTTGGCATAGTCGATCGCTTGTTGCACGGTCGTAATCTTTTCAGCTTCTTCATCAGGAATTTCCATTTCAAATTCCTCTTCCAGAGCCATTACCAATTCAACCGTATCCAGAGAATCAGCACCCAGATCGTCTACGAAAGACGACTCGATTTTGATGTCTGCTTCAGCGACGCCCAATTGCTCAGCGACGATTTTCTTTACGCGATTTTCGATATCGGACATCTCTTGCCTCCAATGAGTGGTTTTACAAAGTGCGCGCATTTTATCAGGTTTGCGCGCCAAAATTCAGTTTTTACAGCTTCTCCGCAGAACAGGGGAAACTGCAGTCTAACTACCAGCTTACTTAATTGAGATACATGCCGCCGTTGACGTGCAGCGTCGTACCTGTGATGTAACCTGCCTGAGGGGAAGCCAGGAAGGCTACAGCGGTCGCGATGTCTTCGGGGGTACCGAGACGTCCTACCGGGATTTGCAGCAGCAATGCAGCGGTTTGCTGCTCGCTCAGCACTTTGGTCATATCGGTATCGATGAAACCAGGAGCTACGCAATTGACTGTGATATTACGGCTACCGATTTCACGTGCCAGCGCACGGCTCATGCCCGCCACACCCGCTTTCGCGGCTGCATAATTCATCTGACCAGGATTACCGGTGGAACCGACCACAGACGTGATATTGATAATACGGCCATAACGCGCCTTCATCATGCCGCGCAATACCGCGCGCGACAGGCGCCCTACCGCCGTCAGATTGGTCGCAATCACTGCGTCCCATTCCTCGTCCTTCATGCGCATAGCAAGCTGATCCTGCGTAATGCCCGCATTATTGACCAAAATGGCCAGACCGCCAAACTCCTTCTGAATTTCATCGATGACTGCATTGCAGCGCTCGGCATCGTTCACATTCAGCACAATGCCTTTGCCATTCTCGCCGAGATATTCGGAAATAGCTGCCGCACCAGATTCTGTCGTTGCGGTGCCGACCACCTTGGCGCCCAGCTTCACCAACTCCTGCGCAATGGCCTTGCCGATACCGCGCGATGCGCCGGTCACCAAAGCGACCTGACCTTTCAAACTAGTCGTCATTTCAATAACTCCAGCACTTTATCCAAAGAAGCCTGATCGACAATCGCTTCGCCGACCAGGTCGCCGTTGATGCGCTTGGTCAGGCCTGCCAGTACTTTGCCGGGGCCGCATTCAACCACATGGCTAACACCGCCCGCCGCCATCAACTGGACCGTTTCCACCCAGCGCACCGGGCTGGCGGCCTGGCGTACCAATGCATCTTTAATGCCTGCCGGTTCGCTAACGATGGCCACATCCACGTTATTGATAACAGGAATTTGCGGTGCGGAGAAATTAATCGTGGCCAGATGTTCGCGCAGACGATCCGAGGCCGGCTTCAGCAGCGAAGAATGGAAAGGTGCAGATACCGCCAACGGCAAGGCACGCTTGGCGCCCTTGGCCTTGGCTACCTCACAGGCACGCTCAATGGCCCCCTTATGGCCTGCGATCACCACCTGCGCAGGAGCATTGAAGTTCACTGCCTCGACGACTTCGCCACCTGCAGCCTCAGCACATACGGCACGCACATCATCATCAGACAAGCCGAGAATCGCGGCCATACCGCCCTGACCTACCGGCACGGCTTCCTGCATTGCCTTGGCACGGAAACGCACCAGCGGCACAGCATCGCGGAAATCGATCACACCGGCAGCAACCAGCGCCGAATATTCACCCAGACTGTGACCTGCCACCATGGCCGGTGCAGCGCCACCGGCAGCAATCCATGCACGATAAAACGCAACAGCAGCCGTCAGCATCACAGGCTGCGTATTCGTAGTCAGATCCAGATCCTCTTTCGGACCTTCATTGATCAGCTTGCCCAAGTCGAATTGCAGCGCATCGGAAGCCTCTGCCACAGTCTGTGCCACCACAGGATTGTCGGCAAAGCCGTTCAGCATGCCTACAGCCTGCGAACCCTGGCCCGGAAAAACGAAAGCAAATTTAGTCATCTTGTTCTTTTATTCGGCAAAAATTAGGCAAATAAATTACATGCGCACCAACGCAGCAGCCCAGGTGAAGCCGCCACCAACACCTTCCATCATCACGTGCTGGCCCGGCTTGATGCGACCATCGCGCACAGCCGTATCGAGCGCCAGAGGAATCGATGCAGCGGATGTATTACCGTGCTGATCCACCGTCACCACCACGTTATCCATCGAAAGCCCCATTTTTCTCGCGGTGCTTTGCATAATGCGGATATTGGCCTGATGCGGAATCAGCCAGTCAACCTGAGAAGCGTCCATGTCAGCGATTTCCAGCGCCTCATTAGCGACCTTTTCCAGCACGGACACGGCCATCTTGAACACAGCCTGACCATCCATGTGCATAAACGCACTGCCAGCCACCACAC
>JAEZLB010000364.1 GCA_023435945.1 Pseudomonadota bacterium
CCGGTAATGGTGCCGTAGTTGGTCAGCGTGGCATAGGTGCCGAGGGTGGTGCCGGCGCCGCCGATGCCGCCTGAGCCGCCGTTGCCGCCGCCGCTGTAGTAGCCGTTGTAGCGGTAGCCGCCGCTGCCGCCGCTGCCGCCGGTAATGGTGCCGCGGTTGGTCAGCTTGGCATGGGTGCCGAGGGCGACGCCGTAGCCGCCGCTGCCGCCGACGCCAGGGCTTTGGCCGCCGCTGTTGCCGCCGCTGCCGCCGTTACCGCCGGTGGCATTACTGCCTGTCGTGATAGTGACGTTCGCCGGGGCATTGATCCTGAAGGCTGTGCTGCCGTTGCCGCCATTTTGGCCGTTGTAGCTGTTGCTGCCGTCGCTGCCCAGCGCCTTGCCGCTGAAGCTGACGTTGGTGATGACTGAGGCATCGCCATCGATCTCGACCTCGGCAGTTATTTCACTGTCATTGAAATCGGTGATGGCTACGCTGTCAGGGCCGGTGACGCTGACGTTGCAGGTGACCGTGCTCACGGCAGGATTGCTGGTATCAGTGCAGCTACCGCCTGCGCCGGGAGAGACGGCGGTTGATGTGTCCAGGGTCAGTCCGGGTGCCGGTGCTGCTTGAACGATGCCGGCTTGCAGCAGGGCGGTGAAGAGGACAGTTAGTCCACCGAGGTGGAGCTTGGCATTTTTCTTCATGAAGCAGTCAATGTTATAAGTTATAAATATTTTTTCGGCGCGAATCCTATCATATGTGTAACTAATTGTTTATTGAATTTATTAAAGTTATAAATTTAATGCTTATGTAGATGGGGGGAGAAGTGGAGTGCAGCCTCTCTCCTGCCTCCGGGAAGGCGGGGAGAGGGGCGTAGTTGCGCCATGCTGGAGCTAGATGGTTTGTCGAGCCGGTCAACAAAGGTAATGAGTGCCTTGCAGGTGGCTTGAGCCCGGCGCGGCGGCCGGGCAGGAAGGAAATCAGAGGGGGCTTAAACGATCTGGACGCCGTAGGGGTTGGCTTGCGGATTGCGCCAGAAGGCATCATTGGTGAAGCGGTGAAAGACATCCGGCGGCAGTACAGTTTGACGCGCGACGGCACCCACTTTCCTGCGTATGGCGTGCAGGCCCGGCGTGCCGGCGCGGGCATCGAACTCGTCGGCCTCGTAGACGACATTGTCGAAATCATGCTGATATCTTTCTTCGCCGGTGAACGCATAAATCGCATCCATCACCCGCTGGGGATCGCTCACCAGGGTTTCGTATTGCACGACCAGGAGCTTTTTCGCATGTTCGCCGTAGAAGGCTTCCTTCAGGGCATTGTAGGCAGCGCCCACCAGTCCGTCGCCATTGGCAATGCCGTCGGCACGGGAATACACGCTGCCGCCGGGCTGGTAGTTGAAAATCGCTGAAGGCGTCAGGACATTGCGGCGAATCAGGCGTTCGACGCTGTCGACGATCCAGGGCACATCACGCACACAGGCAATCACTTTGCTTTCCGGGAACAGCATGTTGATCAGCGGCATGCGCGCGCACCACAGGCGGTTGGTGTCGAAAATCAGGTCCTGGCCAAATTCCGGGCCATAGTAGTTTTCCACGACACTGAGCAGGATGCGTTTTCTCTGTTCATCCGAAATGAAAACCGAATATTCATTGCGTGCGCTCATTTCGCCCAGCAGGGCATTGAGCATGCCCGCAATCGGACCGCTCATGCTGGCGTGGATACGCGGGTTCTGTTTGAGCAGCGCGGAGAGCAGCGTGGAGCCGGAGCGAGGCAGGCCGGAAATGAAGTGAATGGGGCGCATGATGAAATCTTTTAATTAGAAATGGTAGGAAAAGTTTTTAAAAAATGGTTCAGGGGGAGGGGGTGGCGAAGCATCTTCGCCAGACACTGTTTGCCCTGGCATTCACACCCAGCCTGATGAAACCGGCGCGTTGCAGCGATCGTATGCCTGCCTGAGATTCCAGCTTGGGGTTCTCCGTGACGATGATGATGCCCTGAGGCGCATCCGCCGTTCCCGGCGCCTGCTGATAGGCCCGGGACAAGCGGTCAACGGTGGTGTTAAGTATCTTTACGGCCAGTCCCGGGATACGGCAGTCAGGTCGGACAAACATGCGATAAAACCAGTACGCTTGGCGATCCGCATTCAGGATATCCTTGTACACGGAACTCACGGCCACGATGTCATTGGCAGCATTCAAGACGACACATCCCACTTCCGCGCAGCGGCGCCAGGCCTCATTGATATCCGTGATCGCGCCATTCGTCAGCCAGAAACGCACCAGTGCTGCGCCTTCTTCAGGCGTTAGCTGCCGGAATTTCCATAGGACGCGAAGAAGTTGTAGATCGTTAAGTTGAAGGCGGGAGGGCATCGTGTCGTTGTATACCGGGCTGAATCCCTTTGTGGTTTTGTGATTATTTTTGGAGGGTGCAACGGAAATAGCTATGACAAGGGCTGTCCCGCCCTTGTACGAGATCAGCCTACTGATCCCCGCTCAATATTCTGCGCGGCGATTCTACATGAGTCGGCGCTTTTGAAAAATATCTGATTAAGAAGCTATTGGCGTCCGGGATAGGCCAGACCTGGACGAGCAGGCTATGCCGGCGCACTCAACTTTCCTGTTCTGCCATTGCAATAAATGTGGCGAAGAAGTAGGCCAATTGCATGAACCCTGACCTCAATTTAGCAACCACTTTGGCGCAAGGAAGAATAATTCTTTGATTTGTAAGAGGGGGATGATGGTAATTACTGTGGCGGCCTACGATGCTGTCGGGTGCCATGAAAAGTGAAAACTGTGCCAAGTAAGTGAAAATATCTTGACGCAGTTAGTGAAAATATCCAGCACCCGAACGACATTCGTAAAGTGACAAAGTAAGTGCGCCAAACGGCACTTAGTTGCTCCCAAACTGACATAGTTAATGCGACTGGCCTATTTTTAGGCTCAAGTAAATGAAAGGCCTATCTTCGATATGAAGCCAGGCCTTTTTTATAAGGATTCGATGTGTTTATCTGAGCAAGGGAAGTCGGCCTACCTCCCTTCATGAGCGGCAGCTCCCGACCCCAAGCAGACCTTTAGTGCGTGAGCTAACCTTCGCCGCAGGTGACCCTGTGCAGCGGTATGTTATGCATTTTTTTGATCACTTCGTAATGCAAGTGTAGAGAGGTACAGATGCTCCACTTGCTCTCTAGCCCAAGGAGTTTTTCGAAGAAATTTCAGACTGGATTTCACAGATGGATCATTCTTGAAACAATTGATACGAATTTTATTGGCGAGCTCATCCCAGCCGTAGTGTTCAACAAGCTTCACGATGACACGCTCAAGAGTGACTCCATGCATGGGGTTATTCGATTGCTCGCCACTCATACTTGAGGTACTCCCTTAGGGTTAATGTTCATTAAATGTGTAACGTCCGTGTCGACCGCCAAGTTAGGCATTACTATGCGCCGGCTGACGCAACCGCGTGTGGGCGTTGATGATAGACACCTGAATGCCGGAAAGCACGCCAATCCGCTTGGCAAATGAGCGGACGCGCGCGTTGAACTCGATGTTCCCTTCCAACGACCCCTGATTGTTCCAGATCGCGGTAGCGATCTGATTTGCGGCGCCATCAGGGATTGAGCCTGAAAGAAACAGACTCTCGGTCGCGCCCGATGCGATCTTTCGTCTCTCCAGAATGCTCGCCTCCAGGCGCACTCCGCTACAGGAGAAGTAGAAGTTGGCGCGGTCTAGTTCCAGTTCGAACGGGGTGAGGTTCATCAACTGCAAATGCAACTGAAACGAAGCCACTCCTCCAAGGTCTACGCGTGCCGACTCGTGGCGCGGGAAGAGGTCAGCATAAACAAGCTTGGCCAGGCGCTCCGGTGTGAAGTACCACTGGCCAAGCCAACCGACGAGCGTTGGGACCCGACTAAGAACTGGCCATAGGCCTTGTACGGTCACCAGATCAATTGCCATGTGTAATTGTCATGTCTAATGGTATCTATACGGACAGCCTCTGTCGCTATGCGCGGGGGCGCTCGGTGCAAACCGCCATGACTGCTAGCTTTTTCACATTTTCCCGATTTATAGGGACAGATAAGAATTCGAGAAATACGTCAGATTTGAGTGGGCCGAGGAATACTCGAGTGTAGAAGGAAAGTGTACTGGCGGCAACAAATCCAGCAGGGAACGGTGTCCAAATGAAGGTCCGGTTCTGGCCGGTATCTGCCCTCTTGCTGGCTAGTACGCATTCGGAAAGCTGACATCCAGATTTACATATGCGAGCGCTGACAGGTTTGCCGGTCGGCTGCGCAGTATACTTACGTTCTTTTGCAGGCATTACCCAACAATTAAGGAGCACGCCATGAATACATTACCCGCCTGCCCGAAATGCAATTCCGAATTTACCTATGAAGATGGTGGCAATTACGTTTGCCCGGAGTGCGGGCATGAATGGTCGGCGCAAGTCGTTACTTCAGCCGAAGATAGCGAGGTGGTCTATCGCGACTCGGCCGGCAATGTACTGAACGATGGCGATACGGTTACAGTCATCAAGGATTTGAAAATGAAGGGGGCGTCAAGCCCAATCAAAATGGGCACCAAGGTTAAAAATATCCGGCTGGTCAATAGTGACCATAATATCGACTGCAAGATCGATGGTTTCGGCGCTGTCAGTCTGAAATCGGAATTTGTGAAAAAGGCATGACGAGGGCGCGCATGCACTATTCACCTCGTTCGCCATCAAATCGTTTCACATGAAAAATCCGCAACGCGATGATGCCGTCACCCTTCCCGTGCATTTTGCAGAGGTACTGAATACAAGCGGAGGCAAGCCTTTTGCATTTGACTATGGCGACATGCGTACCTTGCATCTCGATGGAAAATACATTCAAAGCGCAATGCGGATTTCCGCCCCGGACGATCTGTTACTCAGCTATACCCAGGCAATGATGGGATTCCTGCTGTTTAATCCAGCGCCACGCCACATACTCATGATTGGCCTGGGCGGTGGTTCCCTGGCGAAATATTGCTACCGCATGCTGCCGGCAACACGCATCACCGTGATCGAACTGGATCCCGATGTCATTGCGCTACGCAGTACATTCTGCATTCCCGACAATAACAACCGGTTCCAGGTTATTCAAGCGGATGCGACAGACTATCTGCCTGCCATGAATGACAAGGTCGATATCATCCTGCATGATGGCTTTACGGCGGATGGTTTAGCGCCCGAGCTCAGCAATGAAGCTTTCTACCGGCGGTGCCATGACGTGCTTGAACAGAATGGTGTTCTCGTTTCAAACCTCTGGGGAGATACTGCTGATCTTGTACCCATGATGACGCGACTATATGACGTTTTCCATGGCAATTTATGGTGGTGTGACGCCAGCACCAGTTTCAACCGCATCGTCTTTTCGGGGAGGACTGTAGATGCGGCGGGCTTCCATTCATTGCTTGCGAAGCGAGCAGCCCAGCTCGACCTGCATCATGGATTTTCGTTTCTTGACCTCGCCGACAGGCTGCGGACCGCATGCGGAAAAAGTCGTACGGAATTCGAAGCGATGGCAGGGGCCGAAACGTTTGCTCAGGCCATGCAGGTAGAATGAACCGATCAGGTCCCCAGGCGGCGAACGCCGCTGTGGCGTGTGTGTGTTATACACATATACGAGCCCACCAGCCCGCCTCCTATCGA
>JAEZLB010000080.1 GCA_023435945.1 Pseudomonadota bacterium
CGCTCTCCCAGCTGAGCTATACCCCCTTGCGAAGAAGCGAGATTATAGCCCAGCTTTTGCCGGGATGTAAATCGCTAAATCAAAAAATAAATGAAAATTTATCCGAGATATTTGGAGAGGCGATTCATCACGGTTTCGCGCCCAAATAATTCAACCACGGCATCAATCGAGGGTGTCTGCAATTGACCCGTCAACACCAGACGCAAAGGCATGGCCAGTTGCGGCATCTTCAGCTTGTGCGTCGCCAGCGTGGCCTTCAGCAAGGCGGACAACGCTTCTCTGCTCCACTCCACCGAAGCGCACCCCTTCGCATAATCCACCAGCGCCGCTTTTGCCGCATCCGTCAGATGCTGCGCCAGCAGGCTGGCTTCCGGCGCCGGCTCACGATAAAACAGCATCGCTGCATCAGCCAGATCGGTCAGCGTATTCGCACGCTCCTTCATTAACGCAATCACCGCGTCCAGCGCAGGCGCGCCTTCAAAATGCGCACCCTGGCTTTCCATGCGAGGGCGGATCAATTGCGCCAGCCGCGCGTTATCAGCGGCGCGGATGTAATGATTGTTCAGCCATGCGAGCTTCTCAGGGTTGAATTGCGCGGGCGACTTGGTCAGGTGATCGAGATCGAACCATTCGCAGAACTGCTCAATGGAAAAGATTTCATCGTCGCCGTGACTCCAACCCAGGCGCGCCAGGTAATTCAGCATCGCTTCCGGCAGATAACCGTCGGCATACTCCATCACGCTGACCGCACCATGGCGCTTGGACAGCTTTTCACCATCCGCACCGAGTATCATGGGCACATGGCCATAAATCGGCAGCTCGCCGCCCAGCGCTTTCAGGATATTGATCTGGCGCGGCGTATTATTCACATGGTCGTCACCGCGTATCACGTGCGTGATCTTCATGTCCCAGTCATCGACTACCACGCAGAAATTGTAGGTCGGCGTGCCGTCGGGACGCGCGATGATGAGGTCATCCAGTTCCTTGTTCGAGATGGTGATCGGGCCTTTCACGGCATCGTTCCAGCTCACCTCGCCATCAACAGGATTCCTGAAACGAACCACGGGCTTGCGGCCTTCGGGCACCGGCGGCAGCGTTTTGCCCGGCTCGGGACGCCAGGTGCCGTCATAACGCGGTTTCAGGCCGGCGGCACGCTGACGTTCGCGCATCGCCTCCACTTCCTCGGGAGAGCAGTAGCAGTAATAGGCCGTACCTGCCTGCAGCATTTGCGCTACCACTTCACGGTAGCGATCCATGCGCTGCATCTGGTAAAACGGGCCTTCGTCGTAATCCAGCCCCAGCCAGTGCATGCCATCGAGAATGGCCTGCACAGCTTCCGGCGTAGAGCGTTCGAGATCCGTGTCTTCAATGCGCAGCACAAACGTGCCTTGATGACGGCGGGCAAATGCCCAGGAAAACAGCGCAGTGCGCGCGCCGCCGAGATGCAGGAAACCGGTAGGACTAGGAGCGAATCGGGTGCGGACAGTCATGACAAAAATAAATGAGCGGCAATCCGAAGCCTGCCGCGATGAAAAACCAGCATTTTACCGTGCCCCCGGCCAAATGCGTATTTTCAGGCAGCCCGGATGCTGGTCTGCCCTGAAACAATCCAGGTGTTATACAACCGCACTGACATCAAGTGGACTCGCCTGCCTTCCCTCGCCCGCTTTGCCCGCATCTGCGACAAGGAACGTTCGGCTTGCTAAAATGCGTGTTTTATCTTCGCGATACTATTGTTTATGTCCACCGCAAATCCCCGCAAGCTGTTTGTCACTACCGCCCTGCCTTACGCCAATGGCGCATTCCACATCGGTCACATCATGGAATACATCCAGGCCGATATCTGGGTCCGGTTTCAACGCATGCTGGGAAATCAGGTGCACTTCGTCGGCGCCGACGACGCTCACGGCACGCCCATCATGATCGCGGCGGAAAAAGCCGGCATTACCCCACAGGAATTCGTGGCACGCATCGCTGCCACCCGACCGCAATATCTGAACGGCTTTCATATTTCCTTTGACAACTGGTATTCCACCGATTCGCCGGAAAACACCGAACTGTCGCAAGCGATTTACCTGAAGCTCAAAGCCGCCGGCCTGATCGAAACACGTACCGTCGAGCGCTTCTATGACCCGGTCAAGGGCATGTTTCTCGCGGATCGCAATGTCAAAGGCGAATGCCCGAAATGCGGCGCGAAGGATCAGTACGGCGACAACTGCGAAGTCTGCGGCGCGGCCTACGAACCCACCGAGCTGAAAAATCCGTATTCTGCACTGACCGGCGCCGTTCCGGTGATGCGCCCTGCCGAGCAGTATTTCTTTAAGTTGTCCGATCCGCGCTGCGTGGCCTTCCTGCAGCAATGGGTGAACACGCCGGGCCGCCTGCAACCGGAAATGGTGAACAAGGTCAGCGAATGGCTGGGCAACGATGGCAAGGATCTCGCCGACTGGGATATTTCCCGTGACGCACCCTACTTCGGCATTCCCATTCCCGATGCGCCCGGCAAATATTTTTATGTCTGGCTGGACGCGCCTGTGGGCTACCTGGCCAGCCTGAAGAATTACTGCAGCAAGACTGGCATAGATTACGAGGCGCTACTGCACGACCCTGCCACCGAGCAGATTCACTTCATCGGCAAGGACATCGTCTCTTTCCACCTGCTGTTCTGGCCTGCGATGCTGAATTTCTCCGGGCATCCGCTGACCGATCGCATGAAAGTCAACGTTCATGGCCACCTGACCGTGAAAGGCGAAAAGATGAGCAAATCGCGTGGCACCGGTATCTCGCCGCTGCGCTACCTGGAAATCGGCATGAATCCGGAATGGCTGCGCTACTACATCGCCTCCAAGCTGAATGCGCGCGTGGAAGACGTGGATTTCACCGCCGAAGATTTCATGGCCCGAGTCAATAGCGACCTGGTAGGCAAATACATCAACATCGCCAGCCGTGCAGCCGGTTTTATTGCCAAGCGCTTCAATGGCAAGGTCGCTATGGAATGGGCAACCGATACGGACGACTTTCTTGCCAACCTGCGCGCCGCGGCAGCCGAGATCCAGATTTTTTACGAGACCCGCGAATACGGCAAGGCGCTGCGCGCCATCATGGAACAGGCCGATGCGATCAATGCTTACGTGGATGCGAACAAACCCTGGGAACTGGCGAAAGATCCCGCCAAGGAAGCCGCGCTGCAGGAAGTGTGCAGCCGCCTGCTGGAAGCTTTCCGCATCCTGACGACTTATCTCAAACCGGTGCTGCCGCATCTCGCCACACAAGTCGAAGCGCTGCTCAATATCGCGCCGCTGCAATGGGAAGACATCGCCAAGCCGTTGCCGCATGGTCATAGCGTCAATC
>JAEZLB010000038.1 GCA_023435945.1 Pseudomonadota bacterium
GACCTACTATGAAAACAACGTTGCGGGCACCATCAATTTGCTGCAAGCCCTGCAGCAGGCTCAGGTAAAACGCTTTGTTTTCAGCTCTTCCGCTACCGTCTATGGCGATCCTCAAACGGTACCGATCACGGAAGACGCCCCTTTATCTGCAACCAATCCTTACGGGCGATCCAAGCTGATCGTCGAACAAATCCTCAGCGACTTTGCTGCAGCCAATCCGGAATGGGGAATCGGCGTACTGCGTTATTTCAATCCGGTCGGCGCGCATCCTAGCGGCCTGATCGGGGAAGATCCTCGCGGCGTTCCCAACAATCTGATGCCTTTCGTAGCCCAGGTTGCCATCGGGCGACGTTCCAGGCTTTCCATCTTCGGCAATGACTACCCAACGCCAGATGGAACCGGGGTACGCGACTATATCCATGTTGTGGATCTGGCACGCGGTCATGTCGCAGCCTTGCGCCGCCTTTTCTCTCATGGCACGAGTTTCACTGTCAACCTTGGTACCGGACAAGGCTATAGCGTTTTGCAAGCCGTAAAGGCTTTCGAGGAAGTCAGTGGCCGTCCTGTTCCTTATGAATTTGCCGCCCGCCGTCCGGGAGACATTGCCGTCTGTTACGCCTCTTCGGCTCATGCAGAAAGATTGCTGGGCTGGAAGTCTGAAAAAAATCTGGAGCAAATGTGCGCCGATCACTGGCACTGGCAACAACAGAATCCCCAAGGATATTAATTGTCCGCTATTCCTTCGCCACCCGCCTTGCTGACAAAGCTCAATGCCGTCTACCTCATCGCTTGCACAATAGAACGCTGAAACAAGCAGTGCCGAAAAGCATCGCCTTCTCCCGCATTAAACAAGGAATGTCTCATGACGAAAGAGCCCCAAGCTGCCGATCTGAATTCTCTATCCCGCAATGCTTCTCGCAAAGTCGCCCTCATTACCGGCGTCACCGGCCAGGATGGCTCCTATCTGTCGGAGCTGCTGCTCAGTAAAGGATATGAAGTACACGGCATCAAGCGCCGTACTTCCCTGATCAACACCAGCCGCATCGACCATCTTTACCAGGATCCGCACGACGAGCCACGCCGCTTCATCCTGCATCATGGCGACATGACCGACAGCTCTTCGCTGATCCGCATCATTCAGCAAGTGCAGCCCGATGAAATCTACAACCTCGCCGCACAAAGCCATGTCGCCGTGTCTTTCGAAGAACCTGAATACACCGCCAACTCCGATGGCCTTGGCCCCTTGCGCATCCTGGAAGCGATCCGCATTCTTGGCCTGGAAAAGAAAACCCGCTTCTACCAGGCCAGCACTTCCGAACTGTATGGCCTGGTTCAGGAAATTCCGCAGAAGGAAACCACGCCCTTTTATCCGCGCAGCCCCTATGCAGTCGCCAAACTGTATGCCTACTGGATCACGGTGAACTACCGCGAAGCCTATGGCATGTACGCCTGCAATGGCATCCTGTTCAACCACGAATCCGCGTTGCGCGGCGAGACGTTCGTGACCCGCAAGATTACCCGTGCCATGGCACGTATCGCGCTGGGCCTGCAGGATTGCCTGTACCTCGGCAACATGGATTCGCTGCGTGACTGGGGCCATGCCCGCGATTACGTGGAAATGCAATGGCTGATGCTGCAGCAGGAGCAACCGGAAGACTTCGTGATTGCCACCGGCGTGCAATACAGCGTGCGTGATTTCGTCAACACCGCTGCCAGGGAGCTGGGCATGACGCTGGAATGGCGCGGCCAAGGCGTGAATGAAACGGCTGTGATCGCCGATCCCGGTCCATTGGGTGGCGCCAAGGCCGGCCAGACCATGGTGCGCGTCGACCCGCGCTATTTCCGTCCCACCGAAGTGGCCACGCTGCTGGGCGATGCGAGCAAGGCGCGCGAAAAACTCGGGTGGAAGCCACGGACCAGCTTCGAACAACTGGTCAAGGAAATGGTGGAATTCGACTTGAATGCCAGCCGCAAGTATGCACTGGTCAAGAACAACGGCTTTGTCGCTTTCGCGCACAACGAATGAAGCAGGCGGCCGGCGCAATCCGGCCTGCCTTTGAGGATCACCCGGAGAACGCAGCTCGTTTATGCAGCAAACCAAACCCAATCTCGATAGCCCGATCTTCGTGGCTGGCCACCGCGGCATGGTGGGATCGGCCATCTTGCGTGCGCTGAAACAACGCGGCCATACCCGCATCATCACCCGTACGCACGCCGAACTGGATCTCACCGACCAGGCCCAGGTACGGGTTTTCTTCGATGAGCATCCTGTAGAAGAAGTCTATCTGGCTGCCGCCAGGGTCGGCGGCATCCATGCCAACAATACCTATCCTGCCGACTTCATCTATCAGAACCTGATGATAGAAGCGAATATCATCCATGAAGCATGGCGGCATGGCGTGAACAAGCTGCTATTCCTCGGCTCCTCCTGCATTTACCCAAAGCTGGCACCCCAGCCGATGATGGAAGAGGTATTGCTGACCGGAGCCCTCGAATCCACCAATGAACCGTATGCGGTTGCCAAGATTGCAGGCATCAAGCTATGCGAGAGCTATAACCGGCAATACGGCACCGATTACCGCAGCGTGATGCCCACCAACCTTTACGGCCCCGGCGATAACTATCACCCGGAAAACAGTCATGTGCTACCGGCATTGTTGCGGCGCTTTCATGAAGCCAAGACCCAGGGACTGGACAAGGTCGTGATCTGGGGCACCGGCACGCCGAAGCGCGAGTTCCTGCATGTCGATGACATGGCCGAAGCCTGCCTGCATGTGATGAGCCTGGAGCGGTCGGCTTATGCA
>JAEZLB010000105.1 GCA_023435945.1 Pseudomonadota bacterium
CCTCCGGTACGCTGGAATCGCATTACGCGCCTGTTACGCCGGTAGTCATTATTGCCGGTGACGATCTGGTTCGGGTACTCGCTCAGCTGAAAACCGCAGGCCGCACGGCTACTGTGATTACGCATTCCGGGCATGCGGTTGATTCGGGGCGGCCCGCACAGCGCATGCCGGACCATGCCCAGGGATACGCGCATGATTTGTATGCGGCCTTGCGCTCGGCGGACACGGCAGGGGCGGACGTCATCGTCGTGGAAGCCACGCCGGAAGGCGCCGACTGGCAGGGTGTGAATGATCGCCTGAAGCGTGCCGCGCACGGCTCGGAACAGGTGCTCGCACGCTTTTTCCAGAAAACTTCCTAGGCGGGCGCAGGCTGTGCAGCGTTCCTTTCAGGAACGCTCGTCCCCCGTGTTGCTCTCGCCGGTTACGATATCGAGTGACGTCGATTTGAACAGCGCGTCATCTGTGCTGGTGAACTGCCCGCGATGGAATACCAGCGGTGCCTGCGGTTGCAGTTCGCAGCGTTCCACTTCTCCCACAAAGATCACATGATCGCCTTCCGGATAACGGCTGCGGTTATGGCATTCAAACCAGGCCGACACGCCCTTCAGGATAGGCAGGCCGGTATGCGACAGTTCGAATTCCACGCCCTCGAAACGATTGGGAATGCGGCTGGCAAAGCGCTCGGCCAGCGCCAGTTGATTGGCCGACAGCACATTGATCACGTAATGGGAATTGGCGGTAAACAGCGGCAGGCTTTGCGCTGCACCGGACAGGCTCCACAGTACCAGCGGCGGACTGAGCGAGACCGAGTTGAAGGAGCTGGCGGTCAGGCCGAAATATCGGCCATCGTCCAGGCGCGTAGTGATTACCGTCACGCCTGTCGCGAACTGCGATAGCGCATCACGGAAATGGCGGCTATCGAATTCCGGAGGCGTGGCGGACAAAATTGAGGACATCGGCGAAACCAGAATGCAAAGCGCCCATTATCCCTGAAAATGCCCGTGCCCATGGTTCGGCCGGCGGTTAGGCCTTACAATGCCGGGCAAAGAGATAAAAACCCTATGGATTTTTTCAACCTGCTACGCGAACACGCGCGCCTGCGTACCGAATCACCCGCCGTTTCCTCTCCCCGCCGCAGCATGACTTATCGCAAGCTGTGGTCGCGCATAGAGCGCGCCACGGCACGCCTGCAGTGCGAATGGGGAGTGAGCAGCAATGACACCGTTGCTTATCTCGGCAATTCCCATCCCGATGCACTGGTGTTGTTTTTTTCCCTGGCACGTTGCGGTGCCCGCCTGCTACCGATCTCGCCCGAACTGGCCCCTTCCGTGCGGGCATCGCTGTTTCAGGCCGTGCCGTGGCAATTGTTAATTGTCGATGACGACTTGTCGCACAGCGATGCCGCCGATTCACAGCTTATTTCTTCGCTGATCGCCACGCGCTGCCCTCATGAACCCCGGCATGTTGTCGAAGACATGTCGCGCCCTTTGTTGGTATGCAGCTCGGGAGAGGAAGGAATGCAGTGGCGTACCTTCAGTCTTGCCGCATTGCAGGAAGAGGGGAGACGACTGGGACAGATTTCCCTGCAGCCCGAAATCAGCATCGGGAGCTATTTCGAAGGCAAGAATTTCCCCGGTATCGTATTGCCGGTGCTGGAAAAGGGGCAATGCCTGGTCTTGCCTTGATATAGGGTTGTTAACCAGGGGCGCTAACTACTGACATGGGTCCACAAATATCTTTGCGGTTTTATTCCTGATAGGCATTTATCCGGCTTTTGCGTTAGAGTTGCTGTTACACAGATAGATAACACATAGAGGAAGTACTTAATATGGCAACTGAAATAGCAACCTTGGGTGGCGGCTGCTTTTGGTGCCTGGAGGCGGTTTACCAGGAACTGAAAGGCATCCTGCAGGTGGAATCCGGTTATACCGGTGGTCAGGTCCCGAATCCGACTTATGCGCAGGTCTGCGAAGGCACGACCGGGCATGCGGAAGTCGTGCGTCTGACTTATGATCCGGCGGTCATCAGTTATCGCGAAATCCTGGAGGTATTTTTCACGATCCATGATCCGACTACGCTGAACCGCCAGGGCAACGACATTGGTACCCAATACCGTTCCGTCATTTATTACCACTCTCCCGATCAGGAGGAAACCGCCAAGCAGGTGATCGCGGAAATGGCGAATGTCTGGGATGCGCCCATCGTGACCGAACTGGCGCCGGCCGGCACCTATTACAAGGCCGAGACATACCACCAGAATTATTACCGGGATAATCCTTTGCAAGGGTATTGCGCTTTCGTGGTGGCGCCAAAATTGTCGAAATTCCGGCAGACGTTCAGCGAGAAGCTCAAGTCAGACTGGAAATAAAACAAGTTATAGCGGAATAAAAAAGGCCTGCCGCAATGCAGGCCTTTTTGCTGAGGCAAGCGGCGGTTATTTTCCTGGTTCGCCCGCATACATGTAGCGACGCGACCAGGGTAGGTCCGATGCCTGGCGTCCGGCTTTGCCGCATACCACCTGGTTCAGCGAAATCCAGTCATGCGCGAAGGCATAGGCACAGCCTGCCAGGTATACGCGCCAGATGCGGAAACGCTTGTCGTCGACCAGCGTGCGTATCGTTTCCGACTTGCGCTCGAAATTGTCGGCCCAGGCGCGGCACGTCCTCGCATAGTGCCGGCGCAGATTCTCCACGTCCAGCGCTTCCAGTCCGCCTTCCTGCATGGTGGTCAGCACATGGCCGATATGAGTCAATTCGCCGTGCGGGAATACGTACTGGTCGATGAATTCCCCGCCGCCATACGGCGAGCAGCCATTGTTTGGCGCCGTAGTGGTAATGCCATGATTCATCGCCAGGCCATTGTCTTCCAGCAGGTCATGGATTTTCCTGAAGTACAGCGGAAGATTTTTCAGGCCGACGTGTTCGAACATGCCCACGCTGGTGATGCGTTTGAACTGGCCGGTGACATCCCGGTAATCCTGCAGCCGGATTTCAACGCGGTCGGCAAGCCCGGCCCGCTCGACGCGCTCCTTCGCCAGCGCATACTGATTCTGTGAAAGCGTGATGCCGACGCACTGTGCGCCGAATTTCTGTGCGGCACGCAAGACCAGCGCACCCCAGCCACAGCCTATGTCGAGTAGCGTATCGCCAGGCTGGACCCGGATCTTGGTCAGGATATGGTCGATTTTCTTGATCTGGGCCGTTGCCAGGTCTTCCTCGCCGGTTTCGAAGTAGGCGCAGGAATACACCATGTTCTCGTCCAGCCACTGCTGGTAAAACTCGTTCGAGACGTCATAGTGATACTGGATAGCCGCCGCATCCTTGTGCTTGGTGTGGCGCACGCTCTGTACGAAGCGTCCCAGTTTGCCGGTGGGTTTGAGCGTGGAAGAGGCCAGCGTATTGGCAATTTCTATGATTTCATCCACGCGGCCTTCGACTTCGAGTTCGCCTTCCACGTAGGCTTTACCGAGGTTGGCCAGCGAGGGCTCCAGCAGATAAGTGAGCGCGGAAGCATGAGGTACTCGCACCGTGACTTCCGGCTCTTGCAGAGTGAAGTCGTATTGCTGCCCATCCCACAATTCCAGTCGCAGCGGCACTGCACACTGATGACGGACAGTGTCGACCCAATTTTCAAGACGTCTTTCCCAAAACACGTTCGCCCTCCATTGAAGTGAAGTACTACCAAGCTTTGGTGACCTCTCGAGCGCTAGGCTCTAAGGCTGCAGGCGCTGACGCTGCCATCCTCCGTTCTGGTCGCGCCTGTATGCAATGCGGTCATGCAGGCGCGACGGGCGTCCCTGCCAGAATTCTATGCAATCCGGAATCAACCGGAAACCGCCCCAGTGTGCCGGTCGCGGCGGTTGTTCTCCCAGCTTTTCGCTGGCCTGCCTGAAGCGATCTTCCAGTACGTGCCTATCCTCGATAGGCTGACTCTGCGCCGATGCAATGGCGCCAATGCGGCTTTGCAACGGTCGACTGTGGAAATAAAGATCACTTTCCTGGGCAGTCACGCGTTCTACCCGGCCCTCTATGCGCACCTGACGCTCCAGTTCAGCCCAGTAAAACACCAAGGCGGCGTGCGGGCATTGCGCCAGTTCACGTCCCTTGCGGCTTTCGTAATTGGTGAACCAGGTAAAGCCCTGCTCATTCGCATCTTTCAGCAACACGATGCGCGCCGAGGGGTGGCCCTGGGCATCCACCGTTGCCAGCGTCATGACATTGGGTTCGAGGATTTTTGCCTTCAAGGCTTCATCGAACCATGTCCTGAACTGCGTAATGGGATCGGGATGCGTATCCGCTTCCGTGAGACGGGCCTGGCTGTATTCTTTTCGTAATCCGGCAATCGACATGTCATGCTCCGTGGATCCTCTCCGGCTTCAGGGAGAGTTGTTGTGCAACTATTCATGCAGAGTATACATG
>JAEZLB010000098.1 GCA_023435945.1 Pseudomonadota bacterium
CCCCCTGCCTGGGCCGCAATCGCTTCTTCATCGACGCTGATCTGCGGATCATCGAATTTTCCGCGCACAAAAATGGGCGACCGTAGCGATATCAGCTCGAATTTCTTGCTTTCAGACTGAATACGGACATTCAATTCCTCTTTAGCAAGGTTGACATCCCCGTTCACATGGATGAGGGACTCCGGCGTATCGATTAGGAAGCCCCGGCTGAACATAATGCCCTTCTCCACCCCCAGAACGGCCGCCATACAGTGCAATTGCACTTGCCGGTCTCCGAATAGCTTGGTCACCACAAGACTGCTTATATCGAGTCCTACGGCTTCCAGAAGAAGTTTGCTAACGGTGCCTTCCGATATCAGCGCCTTGATTTCTCCGTTGGACGCGCCGAGCATCTGAGAAAGAGAGTTGCCCTGGCTAGTCAGTTTGGCGCCTGCGCTCATCACGCCCAAGCTGGCATCCATTTCCTTGATAGCCGGGAACAGTTCGTTGAGTTTCAAGCCGCGTGCCGATAAATCAACGGTGGCCTGTATGATGTCTTTACTGCCGTCGAGTTTTACATCGGAATTCAGTTCACCCCCTGCCACGCCAAAATTAAGCGGAGAAAGCGACATTACGCCATCCTCCAGCTTCAGATGAGTAACCATATCCTCGAATGGCAGATCTTCGCTGCGCAGGATGCGTTTCGCGCGAAACCGGACATCGGCATCGAGCGTGCGCCATTTTTTTGTGTTGAACTCCCGCACTGGCAGTACCTTGTGTTCCGGCTGCTTTCGGGTTTTGTCGTCACTGGCGAGATTTTTCTTGTTTCCGCCCCCGGCCAGCGGTCCCAGGTCTTCAAAACGCAATAATCGCGATACCAGCTCCCCTCGCAGGCGGGGGCGTGGCCCAGCCAGATCTACCGTAAGATCGCCGGCCAGGTCGCTCTGTCCTACCTTGCCGCTGAAATCCTGATAACGCCAGATCGAACCGGACTTGTGCAAATTTCCATGGGTGGAAAATTGGGGGGTATGAGGCAGTAGTATGCCTAGGATGGGGTAGAGGTGAGCCATACTGTTTCCTGACAAGGAGAGCTTCAGTTCGGCTCGCTCAAAGGATGGAATGCCAGTAACGTTGCCCTCCGCGGAGAGCGCAGTTTCACCTGCTTTTAATGATGCTTCCAAGGGGAAAGGCGTATGCTGGTCGCGCAGAGCCAGCAAGGCGCCGGATCTGCCCTCGCCGCTCAGTCTTTCCCCTTGTATGTGGCCCGATACCTTCCAGTTGGTACGGAAGGTCCCATGCTGCGCCGGGGGCAGGGTATTTATCTGGGCTGTGGCATCAATTTCCTGGAGTGCATCGTTCAAGTGAATTTCGCCATTACGGAATTGCACGTCTCCAATATGTACTTCCCAAGCTGACTTCTTGTCGGGATCGCGATCCCTCAAAGTCCAGTTATTTCGGTCGTCCTTATTGCGCAGCAGATGCAGTTTGGCCTGATCCAGGTAGATATCGGGAATCACGATATCGCGGGTCAGAAGCGGCAGGGGATACAGAGAAAAGCGCAATTGCGATACCTGCGCAAAAGGCTCCTTCGCCTGCATGTCGGAGGGGTTGCCGACCTCGATGTCTGCTGCCCGCAGATGCGGCACAGGTATCCATGCACGCCAGCCGGTAGTCGCATCATTGCGCTCCCATAGCAGCGACAAATCGCCGTTGATGGAAAATGGTCGTTGGACCGCTTCCGAAATGCGCGCATTCAGCCAAGGCTTGGCAAGATTCCAGTCGAAGAACAGGAGAGCCAGCACCAATACGATGATGGTTGCCATCAGACCGACAACGACACGCAATGCGATTGTGCGCCACATGTATTTTCGACAATGGAGGTTTTGGGGAGTTCACCCCATGCTTCCCGGACAAGTTAGGTAAATGATGGCTGCAGAGTGGCCAGGTTCGCATTGCCGCCGGCTGCCGCGATGTTGATACTTACGGTACGCTCCTTGAATAAGCGCCACAATGCAATTGCCTGCCCGGCCTGCACCTCGATAACGGGGACTATTGCCACGCTGGCGTGCGCTGTCTGTGGGCGCAGAGAGGCGGCAAGCTGAATATCGGCCAGCACCGCATCAATGTCGGTGATCGGAACATCATCACGCACCGTCATGGATGCGAGCAGCGCGCCGGGAAGATCGGGCGGCAATAGCGCGGCAGACGAGGACAGCAATACGATGTGATTGCCGCTGGCCAGTACGGCCAGCATCTGATGCAATAGCAAAGGCAGTGTACTGGCTGCACACAATATTCTGCCGCGCACCTCGAAAGTCAGGATATTGATCTCGCCAGCCGGGCCTGGCAGCTGGATTTCCTTACCCAGCAAGGATAATTCACGATAAGGCGATGCCAGGAACGCTATGTCCGGATGCCTGGAATAACACCAATCCAGCAACGTGGAGAAGGCAGCAGGGATTTCAACGGCGTTCGTGCCGTGGCGCAAACCTTCTGGTTGTGCCTGCAACTCCGCATTGACCAGCCTGAGCAGATAAAAAGGGCCGCCGGTTTTAGGTCCCGTTCCGGATAGTCCTTCGCCGCCAAAAGGCTGTATACCCACCACGGCACCTATCATGCTGCGATTCACATACAGATTGCCCACGCGCGCAGTTTTTCTGATAGTTTCCACGACCTTATTGATGCGGGAATGCACGCCCATGGTCAATCCATAACCTAGGGTGTTAATGGTTTCAATAAGCGAAGGCAAAGACTCGCGGCGATAACGAAGTACATGCAGGACAGGACCAAATACTTCACCGTTCAGTTGCGAAAGCGAAGAGATCTCGATCAGCGCGGGCATGACAAAGCTGCCCGATTCATGCGTCGAACGCGATGGCAACTGGAATACCTGCAGTGCGGATGATTGCCATCGATCAATATAAGTTTGCAGCCCCTGCTGCGCACGCGGATCGATGACCGGGCCGATATCGGTCGAGACCCAGGCCGGATTACCTATGCTTAACTCGCGCATCGCGCCTTTCAGCATTGTTATGGTGCGATCCGCAATTTCTTCCTGCAGGCACAGCACTCTCAATGCGGAACAACGCTGACCGGCGCTATCGAAAGCCGAGCTCAGCACATCCTGCACTACCTGCTCGGTCAGCGCCGTAGTATCCACGATCATGGCATTCTGTCCGCCGGTCTCGGCAATCAGGGGAATTTCCCAGCCTTCGCTGCCAGCACGTTGTATCAGAACCTGATGAATATGCCTTGCTACTTCGGTAGAGCCGGTAAATACGACGCCCCTGATACGGGCATCGTGGATTAGCTGCTCACCCACCGTGCTGCCCTGCCCCGGCAGATACTGCAAGGCAGCAACCGGGATACCGGCTTCATGCATCAGCTGAACTGCGCGAAAAGCGACCAGCGGCGTCTGTTCGGCCGGTTTGGCAATAACTGCATTGCCAGCAGCCAGTGCAGCACTGACCTGGCCCGTAAATATCGCCAGGGGAAAGTTCCAGGGACTGATACACGCCACGACACCCAGGCTGGACGCAGGGGGAAGCTTCTCCGCTTGCGATGCATAGTAGCGAAGGAAGTCCACCGCTTCGCGCACCTCGGCAATGGCATTGCTCAGCGTCTTGCCAGCTTCGCGCATGATGAGTGCGATCAATTCACCATCATGCGTGCTGAACAAATCGGCAGCCTGGCGCAGGCATTCTGCTCTTTCTTTAACGGGGCGATTCTGCCATTGGTGCGCACATGCCGCAGCGACATTCAGCGCAGCATCAATGTCAGTCTGTTCGGCTTCCGTGACGAAGCCAATGATGTCGATACGATGGGCGGGATTCGTAACAGCCTTTGCCGCTCCCGTGGAAAGAGCGTCCCCTATAAGCGGCACAGCATGCCAGGTCATCTGGGAAAAAGCTTCCAGCCTGGAACGAAGGTTATGCAGCACGGTTTGGCTGGACAAATCGTAGCCGCGGGAATTAAGGCGATCATCGGGGAAAAGATGGGGAGGTAAAGGAATTGCCGGATGCGGCTTGCCGTCGTCGCGGCGGGTCGCTTCAAACGGATCTGCCAGCAAATGATCAAGGGTGATGCGCTTGTCCAGTAACTGATTCACGAATGAAGAGTTTGCGCCGTTCTCCAGCAACCTTCGCGCCAGATAAGGCAGCAGTGTTGAATGCGGACCTACCGGGGTATAAATGCGGCACTGCCTGTTCAGTGCTGACTTGCCCACGATCTGGTCGTACAAGGCTTCGCCCATGCCGTACAGGCATTGGAATTCATAGTCAGCGACGTCAAGCGCTTCTGTCCAATGGATGAGCGTGGCAACCGTGTGTGCATTATGGGTGGCGAACTGAGGATATAGGGTATCGCAGGATGCCAGCAGCTTTTGCGCGCATACAAGGTATGACACGTCGGTATGTGCCTTGCGTGTATAAACCGGATACTCGGATAAGCCATCGACTTGCGCAACTTTGATTTCGCTATCCCAGTAGGCACCTTTCACCAGTCTTACCATGAGGCGCCGCTTGCTGAAACGGGCAAGTTCAGCCAGGTAACCGATAAGAGGAAAACAGCGTTTCTGATAAGCCTGTACAACGATGCCCATGCCATCAAAGCCATGCAGATCGGGATCGAAGGCAAGGGCTTCGATCAGATCGAGCGACAACTCGAGGCGATCCGCTTCTTCCGCATCGATCGTCAGCCCGCCGCCATACTTTTTTGCCAGCATCATCAATTG
>JAEZLB010000120.1 GCA_023435945.1 Pseudomonadota bacterium
AAGATGTGTATAAGAGACAGGCTACATAGACCGCCTGCGCGCCGAATCTTTCCCAGCAAGCGCTCATGACCAGTCCGCCGGCCGTGCCGCCCATCCCATAGGAAATACTGATGAACAGAGCTTGTCCCCTTGCCTGCAGCGGACCGGAAAACCAGCGCTGCAAGGTCGCAATTGAAGCCGAATGATGCACGCCAAATGTCGCTGCATGCAATACCTGCGCCACCAGCAACACCATTACCGACCCTGCGCCAAACCCGATCATGAGGAAACGTACAACTGCCAGTGCCAGGCTGGCCAGCATCAGGTTCCTGACCCCGAAGCGCCTGAAAATCGGTGCCTGGTAGAAGAAGAAGGCAATTTCACAAATGACGCCCACCGCCCACATCAGGCCGATGAGCGATTTACTGTAGCCGATCTGCTCCAGGTGCAGCGAGTAAAAAACGTACAGGGCCGCATGCGCCGCAATCATCATGAAGGTGGACACAAAAAAGGCACCCACCTCGCGCCGCCTCAGGAAACCGATGGCCGAAGGTGCTGTATGCGCCACACTGCTTGTCACCGGCTCCTTTACCCCCCAGCTCGCCAGCAGGGTCAGGCCCAGCATGGCCAGCGCAATCCAGGGCATCAGGCCGATTCCCTTCCAGTCCATCGCCGGTCCGGCGCCCGCAACCGTCACAATGAAGCCTACCGAACCCCACAGGCGCAATTTTCCGTAATGCGTCAGGTCGCCCTTCAGTGAAGACAGGACCATGGCATCGGAAAGCGGCGCCTGGGCGCTCACGAAAAGATTCAGCAGCACCATTACGGCAAAGTAATAGGCGAAGGTCTGGCCGAAAAACAATCCACAGAAAGAAATAACCGCCGCCAGGGCGGTATATCGCAGTACCGACACGCGCTGGCGGCTATGATCGGCCACCCAGCCCCACAGGTTGGGACCGAAAATGCGCATCACCTGCATCAGCGACATCAGGATGCCGATCTGCGCCGCAGTCATGCCCTTTTCGGCAAAGTACAGGCTAGCGTAAGGCGCAAATACCCCGACGAAGCCGAAATAGCCAAAGAAAAACAGGGCAAAATTGAAAGACTGTCTTGACCAGGCTGAAGGCGGCACGGGAAATATTCTTGAGCGTATGAACAGATCAGGGCAAGCGGCGCATGCACATATTCATGCGCCCGCCCTTGCCCATCATGCGTGAAGGCGGACCAGCGTCATCGCGTATCAGCGCTGGGCGGCCACCTTTGCAATATCGGGTGTCGCAACACTCACATCACCGCATTGAGCGCGATGACGCAAAGCATGGTCCATCAGCACCAGCGCCAGCATAGCTTCCGCGATCGGTGTCGCGCGTATGCCCACGCAGGGATCGTGACGACCGAAGGTTTCCACGATAGCCGCCTGACCTGCCTTGTCGATAGAGCGGCGTGGAATGCGTATGCTAGAAGTCGGCTTGATCGCAATTGACACGGCAATATCCTGACCGGTCGAAATGCCGCCCAGTACACCACCCGCATAATTGCTCGCGAATCCTTCCGGTGTCAGTTCGTCGCCATGCTCCGAGCCCTTCTGCGCCACGCATCCGAAACCTGCGCCGATTTCCACGCCCTTGACTGCATTGATACCCATCATCGCGTAGGCAATCTCCGCATCCAGCTTATCGTAGATGGGCTCACCCAGTCCGACCGGAACATTTTGCGCCACCACGTTGATGCGCGCACCGCAGGAATCGCCTGCCTTGCGCAGATTATCCATGTAGGCTTCCAGTTCAGGCACGATGGCAGCATTCGGCGCAAAGAAGGGGTTATTACGCACTTCATCCCAGGATTCGAAGGGAATCGCGATTTCGCCCAACTGGCTCATGTAGCCCTTGAACTCGGTGCCAAATTTCTCATGCAGCCATTTTTTGGCAATCGCAGCGGCACCCACTACCGGTGCCGTCAGGCGCGCGGAAGAACGTCCACCGCCGCGCGGATCGCGGATGCCGTATTTGTGCCAGTAGGCATAATCGGCGTGGCCGGGACGGAAAGTCTCCGCGATATTGCCGTAATCCTTGCTGCGCTGGTCTTCATTCTTGATCAGCAGTGCAATCGGAGCGCCGGTGGTCTTGCCTTCGTAAACGCCGGACAGGATCTGGACCTGGTCGGCCTCCTGACGTTGCGTGACATGGCGCGAAGTGCCGGGCTTGCGACGATCCAGCTCGGGCTGGATATCGGCTTCCGACAAAACCATGCCCGGCGGGCAGCCATCGACCACACAGCCTATGGCCGGACCGTGCGATTCGCCGAAAGTGGTGACGGTGAAAAGAGTGCCAAAGGTATTACCGGACATGATGAATGCGCAAACAGAGGGAAAGCCGACATTCTACCAGCCTCAGGGAGCAACTCGGCTAGATTCACTGCGTATCGGCACTTCCCTCACTCCATGACGACAGCCATACCCGGAATCGGGACAGAAACTCCGGTACGCGCCAGAAGACATACAACACGACCAGCCCGTTAAGCAAGGCCGTCACCAGGAAAATTTCCGGAATGGTAAGCCCCATCTGCAACAGAACCATGCCCAGCAATGCCGCAATCACCATAAACAGGGCATTCAGAATATTCATGCCGGCAATCGTGCGCGATACCTGGCGGGGACCGCACCGTGTCTGTATCATCGCAAACAACGGTACGCTGTAAATGCCGCCGAACAGGCCTATCAGCATGCAGTCCGCCATGATGCGCATACTGCCCTCGCCCATCACGAAGGCATGCCAATCGACCACATTGTTCGCGATATACGCACTACTCGCCAGCCAGAGGTCAATGCCGAACAGCGTCATGCCAATCGCCCCGAGAGGCACCAGGCCGATTTCTATCCTGCGCCCGGAGAGCCGTTCGCACAAGAGCGATCCGACTCCGACGCCCAGCGAAAACACCATCAGCAGCAAGACAAATACCGTGCTGTCGCCCCGCAGCAGATCACGCGAGTACACCGGGAATTGCGCCAGCAAGATAGCGCCGTAAAACCAGAACCAGGAATTGGCGACAATGGCCCACCACACGGCATGGTTCTCTCGCATCAGGCGCAGGTTTTTCCAGGTCGCGGAAAATGGATTCCAGCTAATGGCCAGTCCGGGAGCGGCGGCTGGCGAGAACAGGATTGCCCGACTGGAAAGCCAGCCTGCAATGGCCAGCAGCTGTCTCTTATACACAATCTCCGAGCCCACGAGA
>JAEZLB010000157.1 GCA_023435945.1 Pseudomonadota bacterium
GATAGCCTGCAGGCCCTGGTAACCATTGTTTTCCATGGCCATGCCGGCGATGATGCCCACGCCCAGGCCCAGGGATACATACTGCTTGATCACGTCGGAATCCATTGCGGTCAGCACGATATCGGTATTCAGGTCGGCTTCCCGGAAGGCCTGGTCGATATGCCCGCGCCCGGTGAACCCGGCGTCGTAAGTAATCAGCGGATAGGAAGCCAGATCGCTCAGCGTAATCTTGTCCAGTTGGTTTAAAGGATGATCTTCCGGCACAACGACGACGTGATGCCAGCGATAGCACGGAAAGGACACCAGTTCCTCGAACTGACTTAAACCCTCGGTAGCGATACCGACATCTGCTTTTCCCGATATCACCCATTCGGCGATATGTTCGGGTGAGCTTTGCTGCAGTGCGATCCGTACATTCGGATAATCCTTGCGGAAGGCCGGCACCACGCGTGGCAAGGCATAACGTGCCTGGGTATGGGTGGTTGCCACAGACAGCGTGCCGTGATTTTCGCCCGTGTATTCCTTGCTTGCCTGGCGCAGGTTCTCGGCTTCCAGCAACAGGCGCTCAACGATATGCAAAATATGCTTGCCAGGCTCGGTCAGGCCGGTCAGGCGCCTGCCATTACGCTCGAAAATTTCAACGCCCAATTCCTCTTCCAGTTCGCGAATTTGCCGGCTTACACCGGGTTGGGAGGTAAACAGGACATTGGCGACTTCGGTCAGATTGAATCCGCGCCGCACCGCTTCTCTGATGGAACGTAATTGCTGGAAATTCATAGTGATAGGCTTCTGCCCGTGCAGGAACACCCCACTTCCGTCCCAAAGACGCTGGCCTGGAACGGAAGCAGGTGGCCGCTGGCAAAATAGTTTTTTTGAATGAGTAAGATAGTTACACTTTGCTTTTATTATTAAAAATAATATTTACTCATTTCCTAATAACGAAAACCCCCATATTGCTGGACGAGTCAGCTACTCAATGCGTGCACAGGGCGGGAGAAAGCGCTTTTTCCGATGCTGGACAATGCCTGCACGGCAGGCAGGGACAAATAGGCTTTTAATGTCAGGCGCTGTAATTGCGACAGCCCGAACAACCACTCCCCCAGCCCGGAATCGCTGTTGATATGACCTGCACGGCCGATGTTCATATATTCACTGCCCCACCGCTGCGCCCAGTAACGCGCCTGCCCGGCGCTAAGCCACGGGTCGTTTTCACTGGCGACCAGGCGTGACGGAAACGGTAACCTGATAGGGTCGAGCGCAGCGCTTACGCCGAATTTTTCCGGCGCAGCCGGTGCCACCAGCAAGGCGGCCACGATGTTGTAGGGCGCCGAACCGGCATGGAAAACGCTGGCAAGGCAAGCGAAGCTGTGAGCCGCCAGGATGACGGGTTTGCGCGCTGCCGCAACGCACTGGCCGAGCTGCCAAGACCAGGTAACCAGATCGGGCTTCGTCTAGTCTTTTTGCTCAATCCTTGCGAATTCCGGATAAAGCTCCTGCCATTGGCTTTGCCAATGACGTGCATCACTGTTATGCAACCCTGGGGCGATCATCACCTGAAAGTCATCCACGAACAGCATATGCTGTCTCCTTATCCCGTTCCCTGACTGGACTTGCCGGATAAAAGCGTACGACCGCCGGCCTGCCCAGCAACACCCTCTTGGGAAGAGGCAAATCCACGGAGGGCGTATCGAGGAAATATCCCTGTATATACAGAGGCAGGCGTTGCGAATAGGCCAAACGTTGCAGGCGCAGATATTCTTCACTGCGCTCCAGTTGCTGAAAAATCACGAGCACGTTTTTCTTCTCGGCGCGTTTCAACAGATCCAGTACCGCTGCGTAATCGGTGGCATCGCTGGCATTCACGCGCAGGATGGACGGCTGCACTGTGTCGAGCAGATCGCCTGCGTCACTCAGGCTGCGGGCTTGTACCGAAAACCGGAAACCATGACGGCGATAACTTTCCACCACTTGCAGAAGCGCCCACCCCTGCCGCGAAGACACAGCCGGCAACTGCAGTACCAATCGCTGGTAAGGCAACTGCAAGCTATCCAGCACACGCCGGAACAGCTCTCCATGATTACCCGCGACGGCTGCCAGCAGGCGCTCATGCACATTGAGATAAAGGCTCCATTGCGGCAAGGGGTGCTGGCGGAAATAGTTGATCGTATGTACCAGGCGGCACAAACGATCCAGCTCTATCGATTCATCGTTGCTGGCAGCGTTATTCAATAACCGCCAGACAGATAATCCATTGTCCGGCGTAACGCCCCGCGCAAATGCCTCAACGCCGACGATACGGCGCGACTGCAACAACCGTATCGGCTGGAAGCTGCTCGTAAGCGTGGAGTTGAAAAAGCTCCCTTGCACACAGCCCATGTCGTCTTTCCATAAGCGCGTGCCAGTTGAAGGCTGCTGAGGCAGGCGGTTCAGATACTGTGTGAAAGCAAGGGAATTCATGGTGCATCCTGCGTAAGAAAACATGGCGGGGTCAATAAAACTGAGTGCATGCCTAGACTATCAATGGCATTCCGCAGAGAGAACGAATAATTTTATTTCCCCTTTGATGCTTTTCTCATCAGGCGTTTTCCGCATATGACTATGCGACAGCGTATGCAAAACCCGATACGTTATTGCCGTATCGGCGAGCGCTCCAGCCACACCAGGTTCGCCCTGAAAAAACTGCTCGGCTACGACGTGCGCAACTACGATGGTTCGTGGATGGAATACGGCAATAGCGTGGGCGTGCCCATCAATCATCCTGCCGGCGCAGTCTGGGCTGCCAAATAAGCCTCGACATGAGTTCATACTGAGGCGATTGTGGTTCTCCTTAATCTTTAGCGGTGCTTGAAGCACCGCTTTTTTCGTTTCATGTTATGCATGCTTCTCTCATTATTCCTTTCCTGCCTGCCTACGGCAGGCTGGTTCCCGCAGCAGCAGTAGGAATGTCGGCGATCTTCGCCTCTTCCAGCCTGCAGGATCTGGCCGGCGGCCGGGAACTGATCCTGTCGCTGTGGTTCGGTATCGCCTTCGGCATTTTTCCTGCAACGTTCCCGCTTCTGCTTTTACTGCCTGAGCAGGGACTTCATTGAAATGCGCGATGCGCGTGGCACGCTGGACGGAGCTCTGGCGCTGCAATTGGTGCTGCTTGGCAGCATAGCTGCTGATACTCACCTACCGCCATCGCATTCCCGCTGAACATCCTGCAGGACAAGCCTGGCACCGGAAAAGATGGCCGGCCCATGTGGGAGGCATGCTGATGGGCTGGGGTGCCATGGTGGCGCTGGGATGCACGGTCGGCACCCTGTTGTCAGGCATCATGGCGGCTGCGGTATCGGGTTGGGTATTCGCGATTTTCTGCGTGCTAGGCATGTACACCGGCTGGTGGGTCAGAAAACGGTTCCTGCAAGCCGGCCTGTCAAAACACTCCCGGACTCTTCGTGCAGAGAGGTGCTTAGGGATAAAAACAAACCGGAAAAGCCGCCACGGCTATTTCCGGTTTGCAGCAGGATAAGAGGCTAAACGAGGCAAGCCAGCCTGCGTCCAAGTAAAACTCCTGCCATGCCTATCAGGTTCCCGTTGCCGGTTCCGGTGAGCGATCATCAGGACTGGCCTTCTCCATCATCTCGACCAGCGCCGCTACGGGCATGGGCGGTCCCAGGAGATAGCCCTGGATCTGGTCGCAATCGAGCGCCTTCAGCATTGCCAGTTGGGCCGGCGTCTCCACGCCCTCGGCCACCACTTCCATATTAAGGGAATGCGCCAGCCGGATGATGGCGGCCACAATGGAGTGCCCTTTTTCACTGCTGGTCAGGTTGTTGATGAAGCTGCGGTCCACCTTCATTTGCTGCACGCCGAACTGCTGCAGATAACTCAGGCTCGAATAACCTGTGCCGAAATCGTCGATCGACATTTCAAACCCTGCCTGCTGCAACTTTTCTATCGTCGCCAGCGTGGCTTCCGCATCCTGCATCGCGACCGTCTCGGTGATCTCAAACATGAGCAGATCCGGCGTGACCCCATGGCGTGCCGTGATATCGAGGATGTCCTCGACGATCCCCGCAGAACGTAACTGAATCTGAGAAAGATTGATCGCAATCTTGATCAGTGGGACACCTTCGTCCCGCCATTCCCGAATCTGCCGGCACACCTCATTGATCACCCAGCGGCCAAGTGCAATGATCTGGCCGGAACGTTCGGCGATGGGGATGAACTCTGCGGGCGATATCAGGCCCAACCGGGGGTGATTCCAGCGCAACAGCGCTTCCGCACCGAGGAGCTGATCGGTGGCGCAATCGAACTTCGGCTGATACTGGACGAAAAATTCGCCCTGCTCCATGGCCGACGGCAGGCTGCGCTGGATTTCTATGGTGCGCTTCAGCGCCTCATTCATGGAGGATTCAAAAAAAAGATAATTGTTGCGGCCATTCGTCTTCACCTGATACATCGCTGCATCTGCATGGCGCATCAGGTCGTCCACGGTCATCCCGTCTTCCGGAAACAGCGCAATGCCCATGCTGGGCGAAATGCGCAAGTCACCCAGCTCGGGAATGAAACCTTGCTTGAAGCATTCAAAAATCTTTTCGGCGATGTGACCGGCCATGCCCGCATCGGGGATTCCCTCCACCATGACCACGAACTCGTCCCCGCCCAGGCGGGCCACGACATCCTCCTTGCGAACTGCCCCTTTCAGACGGGTGGCGAGATCCTTGAGCACCGAATCGCCCGCTGAATGGCCCAGCGTATCGTTGATACTCTTGAAGCCATCGAGATCGATGAAGTACAGGGCGAACTTCGTATGTTTGCGGTCGGCGCTGTCTATGGCGAGCTGTATGCGGTTGAACAGCAGGCTGCGATTCGCCAGCCCGGTCAGTGCATCATGCATCGCCTGATATTGCAACTTCTCGTTAACATTCTGCAGCGACTCTACGTAAGCCGTCGTCTTGAGTTGCATGCGCGTATCCAGCACAGAAAGCACCAAGGTAATGCTCAGAATGCTGAAGGTTGCGACAGCGGTGGTAATGGCCAGCCAGTTGGTGCTGATATCGGTCGCTGCCAGGCAAACCGAACCGGGCGGAAAGTTTGCAGCAGCCATGCCGGTATAGTGCATGCCCACGATGGCGCAGCCCATGATGACCGCCGCACCGGCACGCCACAGGAACAGGTGCCTGATCTTGTCGTTCCTGAGCTTGACCGCAATCCATAGCGCAGCCGTTGCTGCAGCAATCGCCACCAACAGGGACAGGCTGAAGATCAGCGGATCATATTGAATCCCCGGCTGCATCTTCATCGCGCCCATCCCGGTGTAATGCATGCCGGCGATACCAAGTCCCATCACCGTTCCACTCACGACCAGCCGCAATGGAGACAGGCTGCCCTGGGTAATCAGGTTCAGTGCGAAGTAGGAAATGACGATGGCAATCAGCAGCGACAGGAGAGTGATCGCAATATCGTAGCCCAGAGGTATCGGCAGTGAAAAAGACAGCATGCCGACGAAGTGCATGCTCCAGATACCAAGCCCCATGGACAAGGCACCGCCGGCCAGCCACCAGCGCCGATGCGATATCTTGCCCACTGTTGCAATACGACCGGCAAGGTCTAGCGTGGTATAAGAGGCTAACGTTGCAATAAGAAAAGCAGCAACAACCAGAGGAAAACTGTAGGTGGGCTGAAGCATGGAAAGGGAGGGATGGCTGCAGGGAAAGCAATAATATCTGTTAGGAAAGGATAATACAGCATCCCCCTTTTTTTGCCAGCGAACCCCACTTAAAGCGCTCCAGCAGCACTGCAATTTATTTAAGCATGCTCAGCGGGACTGGCTTTCAACCAGGCCCTTTATTCCGTTTCCCGATGAGAGAGACTCTCCTCCGCCCTGCTTTTCCCGGAGTAAGAAACCACCCGCGCATTGGAAAACTTCGCTTCAAACGTCGGCAGTCGTACGAATCACCGTAATCCGGCTGATATAAAAATCACCATCGACGACAGTACGATGAGGCGTTCCCAGGACATTGAAGCCGGGTCCGCCGTCATCCAGCCATCGTTGGGCCAGTGCATCGAATTCCTGCGGTTTTAATCTGAGCATCTGGGCGGTAATGACAAACTGCGCGCCAGCTTTCTGCTTCCTGACGATATCTTCAAGTGCGACCATAAATAGTTATATGCCGAATATGAATCGGGTTGAACGGCGAATCGAAGACAGAACATGAGAACGGATTCGCCCTGGCAGCAAAGGATGCTTTCTGTGGCTCAAGCTCATCCATCATGCGTATGAAGCAGGACTGCACAACCCCACATTCTCCGTGCCTGATATGCAGGCAGCGCTTACCGGGCAGCGGGACATTTGAATTCGCATGCCGGACCGGATCTCCCTACCCAGCTGCCGTCCGGGCACTGCCTTGCATCCTGCGTACACATGATCTGCTCACGCGATGAAGAAGCTGTACCTGGCTGGGGATTCGATAATTCGGCTTGGGTACAGGCCATCGTGGGCAGGACCAGCAGGCAGGCAAACAGATGTTTGAAATTCATGCATCACTCCGGCGAAGCGCCTAATAATATCGCTTCGTCATTATGCTTCGTAATTATTATCTGTCATCCCTGATGTGATCAGTCATCCAGGAAGCCGCCCTTGTAAAAACTCCATGCCGAGCCGTCGTGAAGATAGAAATATCCATCCGCGCAATCATCCTTGCCAGGAAAATAATCCCGGTAAGCCTTTGGAATAAGCCTGGCTAACTGTTCATCCGACAATTCATCAAACTCTTCGGGAGTGATTGGGCGGCCCACCCGTAATTTTCTGGATTCCATTCAAGTCTTCTTTCATCATTACAGGACGCAGCGTATTTCGACATGCTTCCTGTGTCCCGGGTGCGCTATTTTAATAAGCTTTCGGGCTGACGGGTTCATGCGTCCCTAACTTTGCCTATCTTTTCACTTCCATTTCCGACCGATTCAGCAATATTTCGCGCTATTTCCCGCATATGGGCATGAGAGCTGCCGAATGATGCTACACTCTTCACCGCGTCGGTTCTCTTATCAGCCTGCTTGCCGGCGTTCGCGATCAGATCCTCTTTCCGCGTTTTATTCTCATAAACGATTCCCCTAGACTGGTTCGTGCCAAGCACGCAAGGCGGATTCCCGGAGCTATTCTCTATGCATTTCAACGATCTCGGCTTGTCCGATGATATTCTGCGCGCCGTTACCGAGCAGGGTTACGATCAACCCACGCCCATCCACGCGCAAGCCATTCCTGTTGTGCTGGAAGGCCACGACCTGATGGCTGCGGCCCAGACCGGCACCGGCAAAACCGCTGGCTTTACGCTGCCGGTGCTGCAACTACTGAGCCAACGCCCTGCCCCGGCACGCAGCAAAAAACCGCGCGTACTCGTGCTGACCCCGACCCGTGAACTGGCCGCGCAGGTGGAAGACAGTGTGCGCAGTTACGGAAAATACCTGCCCATCAAATCCGCCGTAATCTTCGGCGGCGTGGGCATGGGCCAGCAAACCCAGACCTTGCGCAACGGTGTCGATATCATCGTCGCCACGCCGGGACGCCTGCTCGACCACGTGGGTGAAGGCAATGTCGACCTGTCGCAGATCGAAATCTTCATCCTGGACGAAGCCGATCGTATGCTGGACATGGGTTTTATCCACGATATCCGCCGTGTCACCGCTCTCCTCCCCAAGAAAAAACAAACGCTGATGTTCTCGGCGACTTTCTCGGACGAGATCCGCACACTGGCAACGAATTATCTGCACAACCCTAAGCAGGTCGAAGTAGCCCGCCGCAATGCCACGGCAGACATGGTCACGCAAAGCGTTTATCACGTGGACAAGGCCAGGAAACGCGATCTGCTGATCAAGCTTATCCAGGACAATAACTGGCACCAGGTACTGGTTTTCACCCGCACCAAACATGGCGCCAATGCACTGGCCGAAAAACTGGAAAAGGCCGGCATACGCTCCGCCGCGATTCATGGCAACAAGAGCCAGAGTGCGCGTACCCGGGCACTGGCGGACTTCAAGAGCCTGAAGCTGCATGTGCTGGTCGCGACCGATATTGCAGCACGTGGCATCGATATCGATCAGTTGCCGTATGTCGTGAACTATGAGTTGCCGAACGTGCCGGAAGATTATGTGCATCGCATCGGCCGCACGGGACGTGCCGGCAGCTCCGGCCAGGCAGTGTCGCTGGTCTGTGTGGATGAACATAAGCTCTTGCGCGATATCGAACGCCTGCTCAAACGTGAAATCGAAGTAAAAGCGGTAGCAGGCTTCGAAGTCGATCCGCGCATCAAGGCAGAGCCGATAGAGAATGGAAGGCAAAGCCAGGGCGCCCGGAACGCGTCACCCTCCGGGCAGCACAAGCCGCAGCAGCGCGCTTCGCGGAACGGCAAACCGTCCGACCGTCCGGCCCGCAGACGCAATCCGGAACATGCAAACGTTGAGCGCAGTCGCACTCCTTGACCTCCCAAGAAAGGTGAAATGATGGCCAAGAAAGAACAACTTGATCCGGAAACCGAAGCGCTGATTCAATGGTGCATCGAGGTAGAAGGCTTTCTCGTTGCCGGTGGCGCCACCGTCAGTCAGGCTCAGGAATATATCGAAGAACAGGTGGAATGGCTCACGGACCTGTTCTACGACGGTTTAACACCGGAACAAGCCGCAAAGGCGGCTTTAAACGACTGACGATCCACCGGTTCGCCGGTGAAATCACTACACGTACTGCTTGCCTTGCAGGCCAATCGCAGGCTCAATGATTCCCTGCAAGGTAAGCGCCGGTCAAAAGACCGCTCGAAGTCGTCGCCCGGATTTCTTCAGGGTGCAAGCGACTTCCCTTTCTCAGCTCCCGCCACACTCCTCTTCGCTGTAAATGAATACGCCCGACTGCGAACGTATCGC
>JAEZLB010000180.1 GCA_023435945.1 Pseudomonadota bacterium
TTATAGAAGTGCTGGTAATCCTCATCGTCTCGAAAAATCAGTTGACGGTCATTGCCGCGCTGCAAGATGCAATGCGTTTGTCCGGGAATGACAAGACGGGAAAGACGGGCCATGGGAGTATGCTGATAAAAAACCACATTGTAGACCACTCCGTCCCCAATTAAAAGGTGCCGCTTATAGCACCCTGCCTTTTCATTATTTATTTGCAAATAAGTGTCTTTATGCAGTAACTCCCTCTCCCTGTGTCGTAAATAAACGGCTAAAAAAGCAGACATTCCTGCTTTTTTCATATTCGCTTGCCAAATAACACTTATATTCCAATTTGTATATCTATAATGAATCCGATCATTGCCGCTAGAAGCAATGCGAATTTAAAGGAGAGACGACCATGACAGTTTTCACTTCGTATGATTGGATATTCTGGCTCACTGTAACGTATGCAATGATCCCCATCCTCTTGCTGATAAAGGATGAACGGGAAAGCGAATCCGAGAAGAGCAAACACAAATGACAGAACTGTCATGGATGCGTGACTTTCACTGACATCTGCCAAATAAAAAGCCCGGCACTTTTCCTGAGTGCCGGGCTTTTTATTTGTTCATGTGTTCAGCGCAGTCCGCGCTTAAGAACTTCCAATTTTTCAGAACTTTTTCTGATAACTTTACAGTTTCTATCGCAGGTACGCCTCAAAACGGAATGTCATCATCCATGTCCGAGAAGTTAGCTGCCGGTCGGGGCGCAGGACGGGAAGCCGGCGCACTCTGGCGCGGCGCCGGCGCACTTTCATAACCGTCATCCATCGGTGCACCGGAACTACCCATACCCTGGCGGCCGCCCAACATCTGCATGGAATCGGCACGGATATCGGTTGCATATTTTTCTACGCCGTCTTTATCCGTGTATTTACGGGTACGCAGTGACCCTTCCACGTATACCTGAGAACCTTTCTTCAGATACTGGCCAGCGATTTCCGCCAGCTTGCCAAAGAAAGTAATGCGGTGCCATTCCGTGTTCTCTTTTTTCTCGCCACTGGCTTTGTCTCGCCAGGTATCGGTGGTCGCCACGTTGATCGTGGTGATTGGCTCACCTGACGGCATATAGCGCGTTTCCGGGTCGCGCCCCAGGTTCCCGACGATGATGACTTTATTCACTGATGCCATTTCATTTCTCCTCTCAAACCGCTGCGGCCTGCGGCACGGCGCCGCGGCGCGGCAGGTTTTTCATGTTGATCGCAATTATAAGCCAGGCGAACGTCAGCACCGTGCCCAGCAAGAATATCGATGAAGGTCCGGCATACTGGGCCAGCCATCCACCCACTGCGCCACCGCAGAACAGTCCTGCCGCCTGCAAAGTGTTATATACCCCCAATGCCGTACCGCGGGCAGCGGCTGGAGCAATCCTTGATACCAGTGAAGGCTGACTAGCCTCAAGGATATTGAAAGCGATGAAAAAACCCAGCAACAGGATGGAAAACGTCACTATCGAAGCCGCAGAATCGATACTTGCCATCCAAAAGCCGATCTGCACCAGCATCAGCAATGTAATCGCGCCCAAAAATACTGCCTTCATTTTCCCCCGCTTTTCTCCCACGAATACCGGTGGCAGCATTAACAGGAAAGAAGCCAGCACCACAGGAAGATACACCTTCCAGTGACTGGGCAAGGGCCAACCCGCCAGATCGATCAGCATGGCCGGCACCACGACAAACATGGCCATCTGAATCAGGTGCAGCGTAAATACGCCGAAATTCAGGCGCATCAGTTCTTTATTGCCTAATACTTCCCGAAACGGCACACGCGTCACCGGGACAAGCGGCACATCCGGCACCACATAGACCACCAACACAATTGCCATAAGCGAAAGCACACCTATCAGCGCAAACATGCCGCCCATGCCTATTACTTCATACATCACGGGCGCCAGCACCAGGGAGGCAGCGAAGGTCAAACCTATGGATGCGCCGACCATGGCCATCGCCTTGGTGCGATGTTCATCGCGGGTGCTATCCGCGATCAATGCGGTAACGGCCGCAGAAATGGCACCTGCGCCCTGTACTGCGCGGCCTATGATGACCCAGTAAATATCGCTGGCCACGGCCGCAATAAAGGAACCGATAGCAAACAGGATCAAGCCGATGACAATGATGCGCTTGCGGCCGAATTTGTCGGAGGCACTGCCGAAGGGTAATTGCCCGAAGGATTGGGTCAATCCGTAAATACCCAGTGCCAGTCCTACCAGCGCTGTGTCATGACCGCCGGGCAAGGAGGCGGCATGCACTGAAAATACCGGCATGATGAGGAACAATCCCAGCATGCGTAACGCGAAGACCGAAGCCAGAGAAACGCTGGCCCGGATCTCGGTGCGTGTCATGCGTGCACTTGGCAAATTTTCAATATTGGAAGACATACAAAACAAGAAAGCCGGCCGACACCGCCGGATACAGCAAGCTTAAAAACCCGCTATAGTAACAGGTTGGCCGTTCCCACTCGTAGCTGGCTTTTCGGAAAAACCCGTTACTGATCCCATCTTCACGCACACCTATCCCATCCATGGAAGAAATTCGCATTCGCGGTGCCCGTACCCACAATCTGAAGAACATCAACCTCGATATTCCTCGCAACCAACTGGTCATCATCACTGGCTTGTCCGGCTCCGGCAAATCTTCGCTGGCATTTGATACGCTTTATGCGGAGGGGCAGCGCCGCTATGTTGAATCGCTGTCGGCGTATGCCCGGCAGTTTTTGCAGTTGATGGAAAAACCGGATGTGGACCTGATTGAGGGCTTGTCGCCGGCAATCTCCATCGAACAGAAGGCAACTTCGCACAATCCGCGCTCGACAGTGGGCACCGTGACCGAGATCCATGATTACTTGCGCCTGCTGTATGCGCGCGTCGGCACGCCCTATTGCCCGGACCATCCGGAAAATCCGCTGGCCGCACAATCCGTGTCGCAGATGGTGGATGCAGTGCTGGCCATGCCGGAAGAAACCAAACTGATGATCCTGGCGCCCGTCGTCTCCAACCGCAAGGGCGAACACGTAGAACTGTTCGAACAGATGCAGGCACAGGGTTTCATACGCTTTCGTATCCAGAGCGGCACCGCCCCAGCGAAGGTCTACGAGGTCGATGAGCTGCCACAGCTCAAGAAAAATGAAAAACACACGATTGATGTGGTCGTCGATCGTGTGAAAGTCAGGGCCGACATCAAGCAGCGCCTTGCCGAAAGTTTTGAAACCGCGTTGCGCCTGGCGGAAGGCCGTGCCATCGCACTGGAAATGGATAGTGGTACCGAGCACCTGTATTCCAACAAGTTCGCCTGCCCGGTGTGCGGTTATTCGCTGCGCGAACTGGAGCCGCGCCTGTTCTCATTCAACAACCCCATGGGCGCCTGCCCGGAATGCGACGGCCTGGGCCACATCGAATTCTTCGATCCCAGGCGCATCGTCGCTTTTCCGAATCTTTCGCTGTCATCCGGTGCGATCAAGGGTTGGGACAGGCGTAACCAGTTCTATTTCCAGATGCTGTCCAACCTGGCGGCCTATTACGATTTCGAACTCGATATCCCGTTCGAGAAACTGCCGGAGAAAATTCAGCAAGTCATCCTGCTCGGATCCGGCAAGCAAGCCATCCCCTTCACCTATATCAATGAACGCGGCCGTACGGTAGTACGAGAGCACGCGTTTGAAGGCATCGTCAATAATTTCCAGCGACGCTATCGCGAAACGGATTCCATGGCAGTGCGCGAAGAGCTCGCCAAGTACATCAATGTAAAACCATGCCCTTGCTGCGAAGGCACCCGCCTGCGGGTGGAAGCTCGCCATGTGAAGATCGGCAATGGCAAACAGCAGCGCGCCATCTATGAAATTTCCGCAACGCCGTTGCGCAATACGCTGGAGTTTTTCCAGAACTTGAAACTCAAGGGTGCGAAGAAGGAAATTGCCGACCGCATCATCAAGGAAATCGTGTCACGCCTGCAGTTCCTGAACAATGTTGGCTTGGATTACCTGTCGCTGGAACGCAGCGCGGACACCCTGTCCGGCGGCGAAGCGCAGC
>JAEZLB010000188.1 GCA_023435945.1 Pseudomonadota bacterium
GGCGCGCGAGACCACGCTGAGCGCGGCGGCTTCGTCGGGTTCCAGCACTTCGATGAAACCGATACCCGTACGGGTTTCACCACCAAGACATATTTCGACCAGGATTTTCCGCTTGCAGGACTAATGAGAAAGACCGAGGCATATCAGTCGAACGGCACGCTCATTTCGCGGTCCACGATCACCAACAGCTATCAGACGCTCGAGACGGATGCGAACAACAAGCCGGTGCGCGTACATCCTTACGTCTCCGAGGTGCTCTCCGAGCAGTACGAAGTCGGCGGCGTCAAGGACGGTACCAAGCTGACGACCTTGCAAACCAAGTACGAGAGTCTGGATGCGTATGGAAACGTGGGGAAGATCACCAAGACTGTCACCGACAATGACAACAGTCTGTCGCCCTCCGGCCAACAATGGACGACAGTCACCATCAACGCGTTCGCGTCGCCGGCGGGCCAGTGCGTCGATTTCCTGAGAGATTCAACAGTAACGACGAGTTCGCCCGGAAACAGTGTCGTGGTACGCGCCGTGCACAACGATGCCGACGGAGCGAACTGTAGAATCCGCAGCGCGACGGTCGAGCCATCGAGTGCTCGTTATCGGGTCGAGTCGGTGTACGGCTACGACGGCTTTGGCAACGTGAATTCAGTCACGGTGAAAGGTCTCAACCCGGACGGCTCGGCGATGGCCGACCGCGTAAGTTCCGTATCCTGGGGTACGCGCGGTCTTTTCCCGGTCAGCGTGACCAATGCACTCAACCAGACGAGCCAATTGGATTATTACTACGACCGCGGCGTGCCGAAGAGCATTACTGACCCGAACAGCCTCACGACCTCATGGCAGTACGACGCGTTTGGTCGCAAGCAAGCTGAGTCCCGCCCTGATGGAAGCAGCACGACATGGGCTTATCAAAGCTGCTCGGGCAGCTGTTTCAATGCGCGCCACCAGACAACGATTACCAAGACCGAATCGAGTGGTTCCATCTCGAGTGCGTATCTGGATCAGTTCGATCGGACATTGGTCACGCGCGACAAGCTCATGGATGGCACGTATCAATGGACTGAAGTTCAGTACGATGCGCTGGGCCGCGTGCTCAAGCAGAGCATACCGTGTTCGACCAGCAACACCACACTGAGTTGCGTCGCGAGCTGGCTCACCAACACGTATGACACCGTGGGCCGAATCAAGTCGGCGAGCCGGCCGCTCGATGCCGCTCACGTAGCCACGTTGGTTACCACAACGTTCGATTACGCTGGACGCACCATGACGGTCACCGATCCGCAGAATCGAGCGACCACCAAGATCACCGACCCTACAGGCGTGATGCGAGTCTCCACGGATGCGAACAACTACTCGCAGTATTTTGCGTATGACGGAGGAGGCAGTCTCACCGCTGTCACGGACAGCGAGGGCAGATTGCTGTTCGGTGCGGCTTATGAGTACGGCGTCGATGCCTTTCAAACGAGTGCGTCGGATCCGGATCTGGGCACGCGCAGCCATGTCTACGATTCGCTGGGCGAGTTGCGAAGCTGGACCGACGCGAAAGGACAGACCTTCACCGCTGATTACGACCTGCTGTCGCGGATGATCTCGCGGTCCGACCCGGCGAGCGGCAGCGTACCTGCGATGAGCTCGACCTGGGTCTGGGGCTCGAGCGCGGCCGAGTACAATATCGGCCGCCTGAAATCGATGAGCGCCACCGTGAGCGGCGCGACATACACGGATGCGTACGTCTACGACACGGCCGGCCGGCTCAGGCAACGAAACATCGCGATTCCGGGCGATGCTACGCACACCTATGACTTCGCGTACACGACCGGCGGCTTGCTCGACACGCTGACCTATCCGGTGAGTACGGCGAGCTACCGGCTCAAGTTGAAGTACGGTTATGCGGGTAACGGTCAACTCCAAAGCGTAAGCGACGCGAACGCCTCGTCGACGGTGTTCTGGGCTGCGAACACGCAGAATGCGCTCGGCCAGATCACACAAGACACGCTCGGCAACGGCATAGTGCGCACCCGAGCCTTCGATTCCGTCACCGGCTGGTTGAGCTCGATACAGGCAGGCCCCAGCGGCAACACCACGGCACTTCAGAACACTGGGTATCTGTACGATGCGGTGGGCAACCTCACTCAGCGACAGAACAACCGGTTGGGGCTCACCGAGGACTTCTATTACCAAAGTAACCTGTACCGACTGGATCACTCGACGCTCACCGTCAACGGCACCACCAGCCAGAACCTTTCGCTCAGCTACGATTCGCTCGGTAACATCCTCACCAAGAATGAAGCAGGCACGCACGACTCACCGGTCGCGCAGACCATCAAGTGGACCAGCTACAACTATCCTGCCTCCATCACTTCGGTGACTACGGGCGAAAGTGGTGCGTTCTCGTATGGTCCGGATCGTCAACGCTGGAAGATGGTGTTCACCGCCGGCGCCGATAGCGAGACCACGTACTACATTGGCGGGCTGATGGAGAAGGCGATCGCGGGATCTTTGACCCGTCATCGCTACTACATCTCTGCGGGCGGCGAGACGATCGCGATCTACAGCCGCACGAGCGCAAACCAGAACACGCTGCGCTATGTGCTCTCGGATCATCAAGGCAGCATCGATACGCTCGCCATCAGTCCCAACACGCGTGTGCTCGATGAATCGTTCACCGCCTACGGCCTGCGCCGCGCCGCGACCACCTGGTCGGGTATC
>JAEZLB010000228.1 GCA_023435945.1 Pseudomonadota bacterium
CTATTAAGGCATGGTAATGGTCTTGATCCGGCTTGGCAAACCGGATCAACATTCACTAACAATATTTAGCGGGAGCAAGAGAGGAAAGTAACGTGAGTTCAGTGATGACGCCCCACGTATTTCGGCGCCACGATTTCCAATGGCACAGGCACCCAGTGCAAGCTCGGATCAACCGGATGCGACGCGACATTGTCGACCTTCATGGAGTCCAGATTGTCGTGACTCATCAAGGGATCGCCCGGAAGATGCTCCATGATGCTAGCCTGCAGACGGCCCATGCGCTCCGACAAGGGAATTATGCGGCGTGAATGACCGGAAAAATGTCCCGCCAGCTGCACCAGTTCGCGCAGGGTGTACACCTTGGGGCCGGCCAGTTCGATGATTTCTCCCACAGTGCGAGAATTATCCAGCGACAGCACCAGGGCGCGTGCGACATCGTCCACATAAACAGGCTGAAACCTGGCCTCGGCACAGGCAAGTGGCATCACCGGGAAGCGCCTCTGAAGCGACGCAAACAAGTTCAGAAAGTGATCTTCCTCGCCGAATACCACGGAAGGACGAAATATCGTGACCGCTACCGCCGGCTCGGACAAGACTGCCGCTTCGCCGGCCGCCTTGGAACGCAGGTACATGGAAGGTCCGTTCAAGTCTGCTCCCAACGCGCTCACATGCAGCAAGCGATGCACCCCATTCGCCGCACAGGCCGCGACCAGGCGCCGTGGCCATTCCACATGCACCTTGGCGAAGTCCGGTCCGTAAGGTGCACCACCCTGCGCGGGACGGGAATGCAGGATTCCCACCAGATTGATCACAGCATCCACTTCCTGCAGCAAGCCTGCCAATACCGCATCGTCGTGCAAATCTGCCAGCACGACTTCCACGGTAGGCAACACAGTCAGGTGTTTAGCGGATTCTAGCCGGCGCGTAGGCACAATGATGCGCCGACCGAGTTTGGCAAGGTGGCCGACCACATGGCGTCCGATGAAGCCCGAACCTCCAGCGACCAGTACGGAGTAATGTTCCATATCCTGCCACTCTCAATGAATCATTCGATCACAGAGTCATTCTACAGCCAGCAGTACAGCGCGAAATCCTGCACTTTACTGCCAGTGTTTCGCCTATCCCGCCATACTTAAAACAGCGGGCATGCTCAAGCTGCGGTCAGGGCAACTCCGTTGAGAGAACCGGTGCCTTGGGCTGAATCACGCCCAGTCGCGCCTTCAGCGACTGCCCCTTGTTCTCATTAAGTGCTGCATAGTAGACCGCATTCGACAACACGCTTTTCACATAGCCACGCGTCTCGGTAAAAGGGATGGTTTCCGCAAATATGGCGCCTTCCACCGGCCGGGTCAACGTGGCACGCCACTGGTGTGGCCGACGCGGACCGGCATTGTAGGCGGCGGTCGCCAGCGGCAGCGAACCATCGAGATCACTCAGCACCATGCTCAGATAATGCGTGCCGAGCTTGATGTTGATGTCGAGCTTATTGACCTGGTTAGGCTTGAAATTCCTTACGCCGATCTTGCGCGCAACATAACGAGCCGTCGCCGGCATCAATTGCATCAGCCCCGAAGCACCGACATGAGAGCGTGCATCCATGACAAAGCGCGACTCCTGCCGCATCAGGCCGTATACCCATGCCTCCTCGATACCCGCCGTTTCCGCTGCCGACTGCACCACCTTCTTGAATGGTGTGGGGAAACGTTGCGTAAAATTTAACTCCTGGCGAGTGCGATCCGATGTGTTGATCATGCGATCCAACACGCCCTTCTCCCGCGCAAATTCTGCCGCTGCCAGCAACTCGCGCTCATTCATGGAACGCAACTCCCAGTTCCATTCACGCACACCTTCAAAGCGCAGGCCCATTTCAAAGAACTTCAGCGCGCGCTGGAATCCCTCATTGCCTGCCATAGGCTTTACTTCCGCAGCCGTAACTAAGGCCGCCTGCGCCGGCAATTTGATCTTCTGCCCCAGCTCTTCGAGGGCCAGTTGCCCATAAAAATCGGGGCGGTGTGCAATACGTTGGAAATGCTTCTTCGCTTCCTCATTCTGCCCCTGTGCCTTCAGGGCACGGCCGCGCCAGTAAACCCAGGTTGCGTCGTTGCGCAACTCCAGCGGCATGACATCTATGCTGGCCTTGACCATAGCCCAGTCACCCTCGCGCAATGCCATGCGCGTGCGCCACTGATGACCGTCCTGCGACAAGTTTGCTCCTTCCGCGCGCTTCCAGTAATCAAGCGCTACCGGCACCAGCTTCAGGGACGTGGGCAGCGCAATCTGGGCCCAGGCAGCCGCCTGCAATGCCTTGGGCAATTGAGCACCGGCATTGATTAGCGCCTCGGCAGCCAGCTCTGGACTGTTTCGGGCCATCCTCCCTAGCGCTACGACAAACAACTCCCGGGACAAGGCATCGATACCCGGGCCTTTCTCAACCACGCTTTCAGGTTTCTGAAAGGCTTGGTCAGCCAGATCCGCCGGCACACCGGCAAGAGCGGTAGCATGAGCAAACAAGTTAGGCGCACCTGTTTCTGCAGCCAGACGCACCTGTGACCATAAATCATCATGGGTGAACTGCTCGGCCTGCACCAGCATGGCAATCAGTGCCGGGCACGCATCGCCGTACAAGCGCGGCGTGGTCAACAAGGCACGGGCTTCTGCGGCGACATTGATGCCCTTTGCCACCTTCGACATCAGCGCGTAACACTTCAGCTGCATGTCGTCATCCAGCACGAATTGCGGATACTCTTCATCGAACAAGGCCCAGTCACGCACCTTGCCCAGTTCAAGCAACCAGTCGTTGCGCAGGCGGTCCGCTATCGCGTGACCCTGGTAGCGCTTCAGGTAAGCGCGGATTTCCGACACAGGCGCATGCGCAAGACGGGGGCGCAACTGGAAATAATCGACGTAGGAAGGAATGGGGTAATCGACAAGACGCGTCGCCAGCTCCAACGCGCGCGGCGCATCGTTGTTGCGCGAGGCATCGCGCAGCGCCATGAACACCGAATCGTCAGAAAGCGTGGCTTGCGCTTTTTGCTTGGTCGAGGCAGACGCTTCCGGCAACGCGTTGATCGCCGGGAGTACCATTGCGGCAGTCATGATGAGGCCGGCTGTCCACGTTCTTGAAACCATTTACTCTCCCTGTGCGTTGCCTGAGTTTCGGTGTTTAGGATAGCATGCAGCGTATGTTAGTTCACCTAATCCTGTGCACGAATTTGATTTATTAGAGAATGCTCAACAAAGCTGATTTGCGCCAAACACTGATTAAGAAAAGGTCAGCCCTGGCAGCCGACTCTCGGGCGCAGTGGAATAGCGCCATTACTGCCAATCTGCTCACATGGCTGGAGCGGCATCCGGTTTCTGTGCTGGGGGTATATTGGCCGATAAGGGGCGAACCCGAGCTTGATGGAGCCTACTCCGCCCTGGCGCAGAAGAAGGTGCAACTGGCCTTGCCGGTCGTCGTGACGAAGAATGCACCGCTGGCGTTCGCATGCTGGAAGCC
>JAEZLB010000135.1 GCA_023435945.1 Pseudomonadota bacterium
TCGCGCGCGTGATGGTCGTTGCGCCGCAGTCGAGCGCGCCGCGGAATATATAGGGGAAGCACAGGACGTTGTTAACCTGGTTCGGATAGTCGGAGCGACCTGTGGCGATCACGGCGTCCGGACGCACTTCTCGGGCTTCTTCCGGCAGGATTTCCGGAATCGGGTTGGCCAGCGCCAGGATCAGCGGACGCGGCGCCATGACTTTGGCCATTTCCGGCTTCAGCACGCCCCCCGCAGAGAGGCCGAGGAATATATCGGCGCCTTCTATCACATCGGCCAGCGTGCGTGCCTCGGTATCTTGCGCGAACTGTTCCTTGACCGGATCCATCAACTCGGTTCGCCCCTTGTAGACGACGCCAGCGATATCGGTCACAAATATATTCTCGCGCGGGAATCCCAGGTCGATCATCAGTTCCAGACAAGCCAGCGCCGCTGCACCGGCACCGCTGACCACCAGCTTGGTATTTTTCAGATCCTTGCCGACCACCTTCAGGCCGTTGACAATGGCAGCGGCGACAATGATGGCCGTGCCATGCTGGTCATCATGGAACACGGGAATCTTCATGCGCTCGCGCAGCTTCTTCTCGATGATGAAGCATTCCGGCGCCTTGATATCTTCAAGATTGATACCGCCAAACGTCGGCTCCAGTGATGCAATGATATCGACCAGCTTGTCTGGATCGGTTTCATTGATTTCGATGTCGAATACATCGATGCCGGCGAATTTCTTGAACAGCACGCCCTTGCCTTCCATGACGGGCTTGGCAGCTGTGGCACCGATATTGCCTAGGCCCAGCACAGCGGTACCATTGGTGATGACGGCAACCAGGTTGCCACGGGCGGTATAGCGGTAAGAATTGAGGGGATCGGCAGCGATCTCTTCACAGGCCGATGCGACCCCCGGAGAATAAGCTAAGGACAGATCACGCTGGTTGAGCACCTGCTTGGTTGGTGCAATGCTGATTTTGCCCGGCGTGGGAAATTCATGATAATCAAGCGCTGCCTGGCGTAACTTCTGCCGCAGTTGTTCTTTTTCTTTCTGAATCGACTCCCGCTCTTCACTCATTTCTTTCTCCATTTAAAGGAGCTCGCATTATGCGTTTTCGTAACGCGCAGCACCATATCAAATTTACAACCATTATTCCCACGTTGTAATCCCACATCGTGAGGTGTGGCAACTTTTGACTTCCTTCTCCATGCTTGTTCTTGAAGGCGGATAAGCATCACAAATGAATATGAGAAGCCGCCTTTCCCATTCTAGTCCGGCTGCCTCAAAGTGGGGGTAACTTCCTGTTAAGCACGGTGTTAACCACTGCAGAGTTCAAACTCCTCGCTCTAGGGGTACGCGATTCTGTAAAATGCCAGCATGCTTTCAGAATTCGATCTCATTGCCCGCTACTTTACTCGCTCCCATACGATAAATCCGAACGCCGCACTGGGTGTTGGTGATGATTGTGCCTTACTGGCTCCCGTTCCGGGCATGCAACTGGCCATCTCCACCGACATGCTGGTCGAAGGTCGGCACTTCTTTCCAGGTGCATCCCCCTTCAAGCTGGGTCATAAATGCCTGGCCGTCAATTTATCGGATCTGGCTGCAATGGGTGCCGAACCCCTGGCATTTACTTTGGCGCTTTCCTTGCCAGAGATCAATGAGGCATGGCTGAAGGACTTTTCAGCAGGCATGTTCGCGCTGGCTGATGCCCATGGCTGCGAACTGGTCGGGGGCGATACCACACGCGGACCACTAACCATCTGCATCACCGTGTTCGGCCAGGTGCCTGCCGGACAAGCCTTGCGGCGCGACGCCGCCCAGGTTGGCGACGACATCTGGGTATCCGGCAGTTTGGGTGAAGCGCGGCTTGCTCTGGCAGGGCGCTTGACGGAAATGGTGATGGACACCGCAACTATCGAAGCCTCGGCAGTGCGCATGGACCAACCCAATCCCCGGCTTGCACTCGGCCTGCGACTCAGAAATATTGCCCATGCGGCACTGGACGTCTCAGATGGCCTGGCAGGCGATCTCGGCCATATCCTGAAAGCCTCGCGAGTGGGCGCCACGCTGGATGCAGACAGCCTGCCTGTTGGTCCTGCGTTGCAATCGATGCCGCTGGAGATCAGGCGCCAGTTCGCATTGGCAGGTGGTGACGATTATGAGTTGTGCTTTACCGCCCCGGTCAGCAAGCGCGACAGCGTATTGCATGCCGCAACAGCGGCCGGCGGGGCCGTTACGCGTATCGGCCGCATAGAAGAGCAAGCAGGTTTGCGCATTACCGATAGCTCCGGCAATCCGATCAGTGTCCCACTGCAATCTTTTGATCATTTCAAGACACCATGACAACGCTGGAGCCAGGCCAGCGCGCCTTCATACCCAAGCCAACCGGCCGCTTCATGCTGTCTCATCCTGCCCACTGGCTGGCACAGGGATTCGGCAGCGGTCTGTCGCCCTTGCTGCCCGGCACGACCGGTACGCTATTTGCCTGGGTTTCCTTTGTCCTCCTTACTGAACGCTGGCCCGATTTCTTTACTACCCAACACTGGGCCATCATCCTGGTAGTTGGTTTCCTGACAGGTATCTGGGCTTGCCAGGTTACGGGGCGCAACCTCGGCATTGCCGACCATGGCAGCATGGTATGGGATGAAATCATTGCTTTCTGGCTGGTATTGCTATTCGTAATGCCTGCCGGCTTTACCGTACAACTGGCTGCTTTCGTGATATTCCGTTTCTTCGACATGGTGAAGCCAGCGCCGATCGCCTATTTCGACAGGCATTTGAAAGGCGGTTTTGGCGTCATGTTCGACGACCTCATCGCCAGCTTCTACACCTTGCTGATCTTTGCGTTCTGGCAGATCCTATAGGCTCGCGGGCTTTTCCATTTCAAGCCCGGAACCGATAAAGTAGGCATCATTCAAAAAATCGGTATAAGCATGCCCTGCCTTTCCCAGGAGAGATGAACATGAAAGAACTGATAGACGCTGCCACCCGCATGGGTGAGGTACTGGAAAAAAAAGGCTGGTTGATGACCACTGCCGAATCCTGCACCGGGGGTGGTGTCGCGCAGGCGATCACTGACATTCCTGGATCATCGGAATGGTATGAAGGCGGTTTCATCACTTACTCCAACACCGCCAAATCGGAAATGCTGGACGTGTCGCCAGCCCTGCTTGCCCAGTTCGGCGCTGTGAGCGAGGAAGTAGCGGCCGCCATGGCCGAAGGCGCACTGGCCAACAGCAGCGCCCATGTCAGCGTATCGACGACTGGCATTGCCGGCCCCACCGGCGCCGTGCCGGGCAAGCCGGTGGGCACCGTGTGCTTTGCCTGGTCCATGGAGCGCCATGGCGAGCCGTACACCTTCACCGAACGCCTGGTTTTCAAGGGTGGCCGGCAGGCAGTGCGTCAGCAGGCGGTCATCCATGCGCTGGAAGGATTGATCCGCTTCGTCGGGCAAGAAAAATAAGCGGCGCGCGGGACGCCGACACGCCTGTTCGTTTTATCGATAACGGTTGATCTCGTCGCGCGTCTGCCTTGCCACGCGCTGGGCCGCCTGCCTGAAGTCCTCGCCTGCCTGCGGCGTTGCATACAAAATGGCGCGCGAGGAATTGATCATCATGCCGGCACCGCCGGAGGTCTTGCCCGCCTTCACAGTCGCTTCCACGTCGCCACCTTGCGCGCCGACACCCGGCACCAGCAACGGCATGTCGCCGATCACTTTCCTTACCTGGGCCAGCTCCTGTGGGAAGGTTGCACCTACCACCAGCCCGCACTGACCAGTGCGATTCCATTTGTTCGCGACCAATTCCGCTACGTGCAGATATAAAGGCTTGCCATCCACCTGCAGGAACTGCAGATCCGAGCCACCCGGATTGGAAGTGCGGCACAAGATAATGACACCGCGGTCCTGCCAGCCCAGATAAGGCTCCACCGAGTCGAATCCCATGTAGGGATTGACGGTCACCGCATCCGCACCGTAACGCTCAAACGCTTCGCGCGCATATTGTTCTGCCGTCGCACCGATATCACCGCGCTTGGCATCCAGCACGATGGGAATATGCGGATAACGATCGCGGATGTAAGCACATAAATCTTCCAGCTGATCCTCAGCGCGCAAGGCCGAAAAATAAGCAATCTGCGGCTTGAACGAACAGGCAGACTCGACGGTCGCATCGACAATGGCCTTGCAGAAAGCCAGAATGCCATCTGGCCTCTCCTTCAGTTCCGGCGGCAATTTGGCCAGATCAGGGTCCAGGCCCACACATAACATTGATTGCTGGGAAGTCCAGGCGGCAGCTAACTTGGAGGTAAAACTCATAACAGGTCCTGTAAGAATAGCCAGCATTGTAACGCCTCAAACCGCTGAAACGACAGGCAACACTTATCAGCAGAGAAGATCTCACGTACAGAATCCCTGCTGGATTCTATGCAACAATGTTCCACACCCCCTATTGAAAGCAGGCCCGGCATCCTCATTTTTATATAGTTATCGCATTCCATCAACGGGCACGGACCCTGCTCAGGACCTGCCATACCCCCTAACAAGGACAGAAACGATGAAAACATGTCTGAAATGGTTAAGCATGGCGCTGTTGGTATCGCTGCTCAGCGCATGCGGCTACAACGAATTCCAGGCCAAGGATGAAGCGGTCAATGCCGCCTGGAGTGAAGTGGTCAATCAGTACCAGCGCCGGGCCGACCTCATTCCCAACCTGGTGAATACCGTCAAAGGTTATGCCTCCCATGAACAGCAAACCCTGTCTGCAGTCACCGAGGCACGTTCCAAGGCCACCAGTTTTCAGGTCACACCTGAGGTGTTGAACAATCCTGAAGCCTTCCAGCGCTTCCAGCAGGTACAGGGAGAATTATCCTCCGCGCTCTCACGCCTGATGGCGGTCTCTGAAAATTATCCCAACCTGAAAGCCGATGCGAATTTCCGCGATCTTCAGGTTCAGCTCGAAGGCACGGAAAACCGTATCACGGTGGCGCGTCAACGATATATCAACGCCGTTCGCGATTACAACGTGCTTGCCCGCAGTTTCCCTACCAACCTGACTGCGATGGTCTTCGGCTATCAAGCGAAGCCCAACTTCACGGTGGAAAACGAGCGTGCGATTTCCAATGCGCCTACCGTAGACTTCGGTAAATAAGTGAGAAAACCATAATGACCACGTCCCGTCTGTCGTTCCGCTGGGTCATCGGCCTGCTGCTAGCCAGCTTGCTGTCTGTTGTCGCCGCGCAGGACTTCGTGCCTGTGCCGCCGCTGAAAACGCGTGTGACAGACCAGATCGGCATGCTCACGCCGCAGCAGCGGCAAGCGCTGGAAAACGTGCTACAGGAATATGAAACACGGACCGGCAGTCAGATCGCGATATTGCTAATGAGCAGCACCGCTCCCGAAACCATAGAGCAATACGGTATACGGCTGGCAGAAAACTGGAAGATTGGGCGCAAGGGCGTGGATGATGGGGTGATCCTGATTGTTGCGCGCGACAATCCGAGCGGGCTGCGGCGGCTTCGCATCGAGACTGGTTATGGCATGGAAGGCGCACTGACCGATGCGCAAGCGGGGCGCATTCTGCAAGATATCATCGCACCACATTTCCGCCAGAACGATTTTTATGGCGGACTGGTCGCCGCCGTTTCAGCCATTACTTCCTTCAGGGAAAATGAGGAATTGCCGCCCGCCGAACAACGACGCACTGCCGGGCAGGACAATGGCGGAAGCTGGATCTTCTTCCTGTTCATCCTCTTCATCATTATCTCCAATATTGCCTCCCGTAGCCGTTCCTCGCGTAACAGGATGAACCGCGGTGGCTGGGGCCGGCATGCACCGGGTATTATCTTGGGCAGCGGCATCGGCAGTTCGATAGGCCGGCCGGGCCGAGGAGGCGGATTTGGCGGCTTCAGTGGAGGCGGCGGCGGATTTGGTGGCGGTGGCGCTTCGGGGAACTGGTAATGGAAAAATTAAAACGCGCTCTTCGCCATTTATTCACGACGAATCGCGCCGGCAGAAAGGTTTTCCCTGAAGCGACGCTGCAAGCGATTCAGGACGTCATTACCGAAGGCGAAAAACTGCATCGCGCCGAAGTGCAGCTCATTGTCGAGCCATCCTTGCCGTTATCGGAAATATGGGAAGGAACCAGCTCGCGTGAACGTGCGATTGAATTGTTTTCCCTGCATCGCATCTGGGACACGGAAGAAAATTCCGGCATTCTGATTTACATTGACCTGGCTGACCATCAGGTAGAAATCATCGCGGATCGCGGCATCAGCCACATCGCGAGCAGCGAGGAATGGCACCTGGTTTGCCAGACCATGATCCGCGGTTTTGCACAAGGCATTTATCACGATAGCGTGATTGCAGCGATCAAGCTGCTGAACAACATCCTGCGCGCGCATCTGCCGGACATCGAAGGCCAGCCAAATCAGCTGCCGAACCGACCCGTCATCCTGTAGCCATTAACCTTTTTCGTAGATCCACTGCAGCAAGGCATCTTGCGCCTCCTGGCCCGCTGGCGCCAGCGCGTGATTAATGAAAAACACCACGCTGTATCGTCGCCCGGATGCCGCCAGCACATAACCTGCAACCGCTCTTACATCTGTCAGCAAGCCGGTCTTGATGTGCGCACTTCGCGCCACTCCGGCCTCCGTCAATCGCCTGCGCATGGTGCCGTCATAGCCGACGATCGGCATGGACGCCATGAACTCCGGCATGGTCGCCGAACGGAAAGCGCTGACCAGCATACGCCCCATGGAATCGGCAGAAATTCTTTCATCGCGTGAAAGTCCCGAACCATTCTCCATCACCAGCTCCGGCGCATTGATGCCGCGTATTTGCAGAGATGCCCTCACCATGGATACACCGCTTTCCACTGTCGCGGGCATTTGCGTGACCTCGCTCCCCATAGTCAGCAGGAGCTGGCGCGCCATCACGTTATTGCTGTACTTGTTGATGTCACGGATAACTTCGG
>JAEZLB010000389.1 GCA_023435945.1 Pseudomonadota bacterium
GACGAACACGGCCGTCGGCTGGAGCGTCGCCGTGACCTCACCGGAAGGTCGTGCCACCGTCTACGCGGTGGATCGATCTGGTGGTTTCGGAGATCTCACGATCAAGGAACGTCGTCGTGTCACTTCAGGCGTCGGCGCTGGGCAGCTCAGCACGGTCACAGATTACGCGGCGGATGGAGCGGGGAGTACTACTCACCCCGATGGATCGAAGACCACCGTCCTGTCGACTGCGCAAGACCCGCGACTTGGAGCTGCAGCATCCTATGTGACTTCGCTGCGCACGGACGTCGGATACCCCGCTACGACACACTCGTTTACGCGTACGGAGTCCCGTGCCGCAACGCTTGCAACCCCCGGAGATCCGTTCAGCGCTACGGGCCAGACCGTAACGACAACCTTCAGCGGCGTGGGCTTGCCCAGCGCGACGACAACGCGTGTCTTCGCTGCAGGCCCACCTGCGACGTGGACGACGACATCGGCTGCGGGCCGTCAGAGCCGCGAGACACTCGATGCGCTCGACCGCGTGACCAACGTCGCCGTCCTCGGAACCGATCCAATCGCTCTGCACCCGATCCAGTACCACTATGACGATCGCGGCCGCATCGACCAGATCACGCTCGGTTCGCGCGTCTACACTACGAGCTACGATCCGACGACCGGCTGGCTTGAGAGCGCGAATGGTCCGGCTTTCGGCGTGAGCTACACGTCCCGCGACAACAACGGCAGGCCGACCGTCATCAACCTGCCCGGCGGTCGCGCCCTAGCCATGAGCTATGAACTCGGCGGAAACGTCGCTTCGGTAACTCCCCCGAGCAAGCCCGCCCATGGGTTTTCCTGGGGTCAAGCAAACCGCCTGGGTTCGTACGCTCCACCCGATCTGAGCTTTGCTCCGAAGGACACGACGTATGCGCGCGACAAGGACGGACTCCTCCTTCAGATGGCGCAGCCAGGCACTCCTGCGACTTTTGTGTACGACGCGCTCGGCCGCATACAGCAGATGACGGACGCGGTCACGAAGACGTTCGGCTACGATCCGCAAGGACGCCTTTGGACCATCACGACGAGCGATGGCGTGACCTTGACGAACACCTACGACGGCTCGCTCCTCGTGCAGCAAGCCGTGAGCGGCCCGTTCAGCCACGCGCTGAACAAGACGTACGACAACTTCCTCCGCCTTTCGAGTTGGAACGTTGACGGTGCGAACGCTGTCACTGTGACCTACGATGCGGACGATTTTGTCACCGCCGCGGGCGGAATGACTGTGAACCGCGGGAACACCGGTCTGCTCAAGAGCACCTCGCTGGGCGCGGTGACGGATGCGTTCAGCTACAGCGGGTATGGCGAGGTCATCGGCCACACGGTCACAGGCAGCGCCACGAGCTACGCCGCCACGTATACGCGCGACGCGGCCGGTCGGATCGAGACGAAGACGGAGACAATCGGCGGCACTTCGCACAGCGAGCTGTACACGTACGATGCGGCTGGCCGGCTCTGGCAGGTGTTCGTGGATGGGGCCCCCACTCCATTCCACGAGTGGACGTATGATGCGAACGGCAACCGCTCTGACGGCACGTACGATGCACAGGACCGGCAGCTTTCGCGCGAGGGGGTCTCGTTCGAGTACGGGCCGAACGGCGAACTCGCGAAGAAGACAGACGACGTTACCTCCGCGCAGACGCTCTACGGCTACGACGCGAAGGGCAACCTCCGAAGCGTCACGCTGCCGGCACCACTCGCAGCTATCGAGTACATCATTGACGGCAAGAACCGCCGCATCGGCAAGAAGCTGGGCGGCAGCCTGGTGCAAGGCTTCATCTACGACGGTGCAAAGATCGTAGCTGAACTCGACGGCGCGGGCGCGGTCGTCGCGCGCTTCGTCTATGCGACGGGCAGTCACGCGCCGGATTTCATGGTTAAGGGTAGTGCGACGTATCGGTTCATCAAAGACCACCTCGGGAGCCCGCGGCTTGTAGTTGACGTGTCGACAGGCGCACTTGCCCAAAGATTGGACTTCGATGAGTGGGGCGCTGTCACGAACCACACGAATCCGGGCTTCCAGCCCTTCGGCTTCGCGGGCGGGCTGTGGGATCGCGATACGAACCTCGTGCGTTTCGGCGCACGCGACTACGACCCGGCGACGGGGAGGTGGACCAGTAAGGACGGGTCGAGGTTTGGCGGAGGGCTAAACTTCTATGCGTATGCCGAGAATGATCCTGTCAACTACATCGACGTGACAGGGCGCTTCCCGCTTCCGCCTAATCCGTCCGGCCTTGGGCCGGGATGGACGCGGGACTTCACGAACCTTAATCCGAACGGTGAGAAGTGGGTTCACAAGAGCGGCGACTGGTTGGAATTCCATAAGGGACGTCCCAACGGGCCGCGCGGCGGGCACCAGAAGAAGGACCATTGGCACCACAGCAGCGATCCGGAAGACCACAAGTACCCCGGCGATGAGGTGCCCGACCCGCCGAATGCGTGCGTCGAGCCGGCGCTGCCGGGCGTTCCAACGCATGGCGAGGATTGGGAGGAACCGGACACGGACGTTCCGTTCTGGCTTCCGTTCCCCTTGGGGTTCCCCTTCGGAATCCCGTGGCCAGTGCCCCTTCCATGGTGGTCTCCGGCGTGGGGGTACTGACGTGAAGGGCGAGCTTGGGAACGGCCACGACGCTCGAGTGAGCCGGATAGAGATCCGCGAGGCGAGCGTTGAGATATCGTTCGATCATGTCGAACTATACGTGCCGGAGGCGCCGCAGCTCTTCGGAGTCTGGGCCTGCACGGCGCAGCTTGTCTTCGAGGCACCCGAGGCGGTAGCCGCTTCGTGGCATCGAATGAGCCTTTGGGTCTTGGACAGCGAGCTAAGGGTGGGTGGCGCGATCCACGGGTGGGAGGTACTGCTTGAGCGTCAGGAGAATGTCAGCTTGGCGCTCGAGTGGTCGAACGGTGCGAAGTTCTCGGTGACCAACGCAAAATCCGCCGTTCTCCACTTGCATCCTTTGCGGAGGACTGGCGAGGTTCGCGACGACGGATGAACCTCAGTGAATTGAGGTCGGCGAGAATCGCGACGCTACGCGCCAGCCTATCTTGAGCGCTCCTGGCCCATTGGTCGGGCGCTTGCTTCCGCGCCGCACTCGCGTCCTTGCATTCGGAGAGGTCCTCAACGGCGGGGGAGGTGTTGCCGGTTGCCGAAAACGCGGTGGCGCGAGGTCTGCCAGCGATGATCAAAAGGGTCCTTGCAGCCCGCCCACGGGAGGCCGGGATTCCAGGGGGCGAGATCGCCGATCCGAAACCGAACGGTTCTGAGCACGCCCGGCCCGGTTCGATCGCTCCTCGAAAACTTCGGTGAGCAGCGCGTCAAAGTGGGCCGCCGCCGAGGACCGTTTCGGATCACGCGCTCGGCCTTCGGGACTCCGTGTCCGGACGCGTCGGGGCCTACCACCAGTTCGGTAGCTCGTCGATGCTCGACACCTTCGCGTTGGTCGTCGAGAACACGACAAAGGCGCCCGCTCGGGGTGCACCGCCCTTCGAGGTGGGCGCCCACGCTGACGCCGATCCCAGGAGCGCGGTCTGGGGCTCGTGCTCCAGGCTCGACGGAACGGCGTACACGAGGATGTGGAGGCAGTCCTCCGGGCCTTCACGAACCCGCTCGTTTCCTACCCGGAGTCGAGCCGGTCCCGCTGCCAGCGGAGCAGGGGAAGCTCGGCTCTGGTCAGCGGGGCCGCCTGCATCACCCATGTGGACGAATTCAGGAAGTAGTGCGCCGCATCGACCTCTCCGAGGACGCCACCCAGCGCGGTGGCCCCAACGGGGAAGCTCACGTTCTTCGGGAGCACGTCCTTGAAGACGGTCGTGACGCGCACCACCGTAGAGTTCGCGGTCGATCGGCCGGGCGCCAACGTCGATGGACGGCCTTCGCCAAGGCCGTCAGGGCGGTGCCTGAAAGAACGCCCCCGAAGCTCGACGACGCGTCCCACACCTCGCCGGGGGTCCCGTCCTCGTCGGGCGGATACTCGATTCGACCACCGCGCCCTTCGAACAGAGCAAGCTCGATCCGGAGCGCAAGGAGGAGGCCTGGAGGTTGTCAGTTACACGGGTCGGGTGATCCGTACGTGCTCGTCGCCGTTTGACGCAAGTGGTTCTCGAACGGCGCGCGCAGTTCGGTGTATGCAACGCGTAGAATGCCTCGCCTGCACCGGCTGATCACGGCAGCGTCCCCCCTCATCGCCGAGATCGTAGCCTCAGGGCTCGACCGCCCTGAGGCTCACGCTGCCCTTGCCAGCGTCCGTGCATGGGTCTGCCTCCGTGACCTGATCGGCGCGGCCATGGCACCGGAGGTGTTGCTACGCCACGTCGCTTCGATGCGCAGAGACGAGACGCTCTTCACCTTGTGCCGGATCGCGGCCGATCTGGCGAACGCCCCCAAGGGACTGTTCGATCCCGAGGCACGCTCCTGGACACACGATCTTCTCGTTCAGCGGCGAGGATCGTCAGACCCGCTCGAAGCCGCTGTCGCGGACGCCGTGGCGAAGCTTCCGCCGGAGACCGCAATCGCGCATGCGTTCGTCGTCTTCTTTCTTCAAGTCCTCGTCGCCGCTAGAGGAAGCACAACTGGAACCATCCCGAGCGACGGATTTCTGGCGTTTCTCATGCTTGCGGCGAACGACCACATCCCCGAGTGGCCGATCGTGGACACAACACCACTCAGCACAACCGAGCGTAGTCTCGCGCCGATCTTCTTCACGTCGGTGTTCAACAGATCGGACGACGTGATGCGGTCGCTTCTGCGGCTCGTCGACATCCTTGGGCGGTACCCGTCGCGGGACTTTCCGGACAGAACGGTGTGGGACTCGGTCCAACGTGAAGCGTTCGGAACGTCGTTTCAGGACTACGCCGAGATGTTCCTAACGCCGATGTACCTGCTCGCAAGGCGCTGGGGTGGCAAGGACACGCCCGTTATGTTTCCCGAAGCGTGGACGGCCGGTGGTGGTGATGACGCGGAGCTGTACGCGCGATGGCTTGAGGAAGCGTCGATCCCGATCGAAGCTGCGTTCACCGAGTTCGGTGAACGCCCCGTGCCCAGCGGATTGCTCGCACTTCCGAAAGCGTTCTTTCGCAAACCTTTCGTGAAGGCGGACGGAAAGCTCATCGGGCTTTCCCCGTGGCATGTCAGGGACCACCTGTTTCTCGGGACGTGGTCGAAGCTCAACGAGGCGTGCAAGCGCGTGCTCAACACGCAGTCGAATCAGGTGTTCGCGTCGGCCTTCGGGTACTGCTTCGAGGCTTGGTGCGGCGACGTGGCGAGGGAAGCTGCATCACACATTGCGTTCCGCGATCGGCTCATCCTCCCATCGAAGCTTGGAGCTGCTGATGAGATCGAGGACGTTGTTCTTCTGAACGGATCGGCCGTAGCCCTGATGTCAGCGAAAGCGAGTCTGGTCCCAGAGCCGAGCCTGAAGACGGCCAACAGCTATGCGGACGTTATCCGGTGGCTTCGGAAGTTCTTCTTCGAAGAGCCGACACGAGCCCGGGATCGCGGCTACCGGGGCGGAGCGCTCTACCTTCTCGACAAGAAGATCCGCCGTCTTCGGGCTGGCGAATACGAGAAGTCGGGGATCAAGCGCAACGCGACGATCCTCCCTGTGGTCTTGTGCTTCGATCACGTCGCAGACACGGGCGTAATGTACAAGTGGATTGAGGAGGAGTGCCGGCTACGAAACTTGATCTTCGTGGACAAGGACGTTCGGCCAGTCACGATTATCACGCCCGAGGACTATGAGGGCCTGATGGCTCTCGGCTCGCATGGGGCGAGCGTCTGCGAGCTGCTGTTGGAAAAGACCGAGCGACACCGCAAGTGGGGGCCGCTCGACATCTTCCTCCATTCGAAGGTCACCGACTCGATTCAGCTCCGGCTGCCCTCGATGGGGGCGCGATTCCAAGCCCTCATCGACCGTGCGCTGGTTCGCATGAGAGAGGTCGACCAACGCCTCAAGCGACACTTTGACGTGCACGCACCGACGGCCGAAACAGCGGAGCCGAGCGGCAGGACTTGAGAAGCTCTGGTACAGCTACGGCCCTGCACCGAAACGTCTGGGCTTACCGCGGAAAGGATGGACGAAGGTTGATTCCTTCCCGAACGTTCCGGTACCAGCGGGATGCCCCGCTCCCCCTCTGCCTTCCGGTGCGGCGACGCCGTCGTCCTCGACCTTCCCGAACCTGCGCTGTTCCGCGCGCTGCACGCGCTCCGCGCCCCGGAAGCGTCCGTTCTGGAAACGCAGCTCGCCGCAAGCGTGCTCTCGATCGCCGTGAAGAGAGGGACGCGCCTACCTGAGTGGGCAAAGGCGATGATCGCCGTAATCGCGGACCCTCGGCGACGGTAATACAACGATCGTTGCGGGACGCGATCACCGCGAGCGGAGCCACCCAAAGAGGCGGCCGACCACTCCGGGCACGCCTGCCCGCACCGCGGACGCCGCATCTGCGAGGTTCCGCAGCTCCGCCATCAGTCGTTCGCGGCGCTGCATGAGCACCAGGACCGGCGGCGGCGCTGGGGCGCCATCGGGGATGCGCTTGGCCCAGCTTCCAAGCTCCGAGTCGAGCGCGTCGACCTCACGCGCGATCTCGGCGACCCTCTCGGCAATCTGGTCGGCGACTCGTTCCGGAGCCTCGTGGCGATACACGTCCCCGATCTTAGCCGACCGATCATCGCCCCGCTTTGCTCATGCAGTTCGGCTTTGCCCTAAAGCCCTGACGTTGTGGTGCAGCCCCCCGATCTGCACCAGACCCCCTCGTCATGCGCCGAGCTAGCGGACGGGCAGAAAGATTCCGCGATCCATCGCCTCGATGCGGTCCAGACTCTCCTCGGTCCGTTTCCAGTGCGCCTCGTAACCGAGGGCACGCTTGGCGAGCCTCTTCTGGCGGGGTGTTTCGGCCGCGAGCTGTACCCGTTCGAGCAATTCTCGTGCTGTCCGGATGGCGGCTCGAATCGGTTCGTTCCCGTTCCCGGACCCCAAGGTGGCCATCGTGACCTGCCCGTTTGCACGTTCCAGAGCCACAACGAGATCAGCGAAGGCGTCTTCCTGCTCTTCGTCGACCGGGACAGGCTCGGGGGTCTTGATGTCGGGCCTTCCCGTGCCGTCCGGCCACCAACTCGGCGGCGGGCCTTCAGTAATTTGCTGACGAGGAAGCGCGCTCAGGGCGGATGTCAGGTTGCCATGAGGAAGCGGGCGGTCAGACGCCAGCATCGCGAGCTTCCTGGGCGCGTGGATCACGAGGACGTGCTTGAAGCGGTGAAGGAGTTCGTCGGCCATCGCCTTCTCGGCAAGGTCGTGCAGCTCGCGCTCGGTCGGCTCCCATTCCGGGCTCCACGTTCCCTCGTCGACCACCCAGCCCGCGCGCATGGGACCGATCCAGGGATCCCACGAGGAGAACCAGCCGAACTTCCGGTTCTTGATGCCCGCGTTCGTCAACGGGCCGCCGCCCATCGTGAAATGGGCGACCGTTTGCATGTCCACCGTTACGGTGACCTCGTAGTCAGTCTCGTCCTCCAAGTAGAAGTGGCGCACCGACGGTGTGGGGCGAGGCGCCTTTGGTGCCGGGGGCTCTTTCCTGCGCTTCGTGATGTCGCTGATCGACTTCTCGCTCATGCCGAACGCGACGTTCGGAGAACCCGGCTCGATCCTGTACTCGTACCCCGCGATGATGGCGGCGGCGATGAACATGCCGTTCGTGATGTAGCCGACCTCGACCTCCTTCTCCGCGAGGTGTTTGAGCCCGTAGCTGCTGTGCTTGGTGTTGATCGTCTTGATGGGTTCGACGTTCTGACGAAGCCAGTCGACGGTCTGCTGAACCGGCTCGACGGCCGCGCGCAGGTCCGCGCGGTTCTTCTCGTAGATCGCCTGCTGTTCGGCCTTCGGCTTCTTGTAATGGTCGGGGAACAGGCCGATCCCGAAGTTGTTCAGATCAGGCAGACGCGCCATCGTGATCGCGAGCCTCGCCTCGATGCCGGAAGAAGCGAGGAGGGCCGACCAGCTCTCGAAGCCGTGCTCGCGTGCGATGACGTGCTGCGCTCGCATCAGACCGAAGCCAGAGGCGACTTCCGCGTCGGTCTGCTCTGAGGCGTCCTTGTAGACGGCACGCACGCGGGCGCACGCGTCGGGCTCAGCGTCGCCGACCTTCTTGTTGAGGGTCTTCGCGAGCTTCTTGAAATGGTCTACGGGCAGGGAAAGATCGGTCATGACAACATCCTTTTCGACAGGACCGCTGCGAGTTGTCCGGAAGTACAGCGGCAGATCGAAACGGGATGTGGGTAACCGACCCGTCGCAACTGCTCTCGGTTTGGCCATAAGCCAGTGCCCGGACGGCAGACGCAACCGAAGCGCCTACAGGGATAATAGCACTTGGAACGAGACGTGCCAGCCCGCGCAAGGCTCGGTGTATGGGTGCCCGTGTCGCCGACCGCGCTCGTCCTTCTCGCCTCTAAGCCCGGATGGGCGGCTTCGTCCTTTGCGGCCCTCTTGCCAGGAGGGCACGCGAGCACGTCGGCGGCTCCCAAGCGGGTATTGAGGGGCGCCGCGCGGGATTCGAGCTGCGCGACACGATCACGGTCATCTCGCAAGTCATGAGCCGCGCCGTGACGCTCCTCGCCCTCCTTCTGTGATGACGAGCCGCTTCGGGCGCACCTCGCGCTGAAGCCGCCGAACCAGTGCCAGCGCCGGGTCGAAGAACGGACCGCCGATGAAGGCGGTCGAAACGTCCTTCGGGATAAGGGGCGCGACCTTCGACCAGAGGTCGGGGCCCGCGCTCGTCTCCGTGAGCAGTTGCCGGTCCTGAGGGCCGGTCCCGAGTGGCCCGTCGAGCCACGGCACGCCGACCTTCACGCCCTCGAAGGCCTCGACCACATCGGGAAGGTTCGGCTCGTTCTTTCGACTCCCCGACGAACCGGAGTCGAAGGACGAGCGAGCGAGCGCGCCGCCGCCGCCCGACCCGGAGGACGACTCATGAGGCGTGAGCGAAGCCACGAGATCGGACCGCGCTGGGCTCGCAAAGCGCGGTGAACGACGCAACGGGACGCCGTCGTCACGGAAGCTCGTCAAGCGGCTGCGAAAGACCAGCGAGGTCGGGGTACTTCTCGCCGAGCGGAGTGAGGAAGAGCTCCTTGAACGTCGCCAGGTCCCAACCATACTTGTGCCCGACACTCAAAAGGTGCGGCAGGTTGTGGAGGGCATCCGCGATCGCTTCCGCTCGCTGCGCGTTGCCGTCCATGCCCGCCAAACGGATCTGCACGAGCCCGCGGTAGAGGATCTCCAAGCAGGCGGCGCATTGCTCCGGCGTCAGATTCGGATTCATGGGACCTCAACACGCGACAGTGTCACGGAATGCCGGTCCTGGGACGGGGCGTGCGGCCCCGGGAGGATTCCGAGGCGCATCAAGCGGTCCCCGCCCCAACGATCGTTCGCATCGCACGCCCAAGCAGCTCGACCTCGCCGTTCGCGGCGCGGAGACCGAGCCCGCGATGCCAGTGTTGGTAATGCGTCTCCGCGAGCTGGCGATACCCGTTCTTTCGGAGGAGAGCGCGCACCTTCGCGATGGGATTCCGTCGCTTCTCGCGCTCGCCGCGCGTCGACCAACTGTTGACGGTCCCGACGAATCCGGGACGGTTCTCCGCGCTTTCCACGAGCGCGATGAAGCCGATCGAGACGTGCCATCGGCATCCGTCGTGCTGCACCTGAGATTCGAGGTCTTGTGCAATCGAGCTGACACGCCATCCGGTCGGACCAAGGGCGTCGATGATCTTCCAGACGTCATCCCGCGGCCGCTTCGACTCCTTCGCGCGCGGTGATCGGGCCGTGATCTCGCGACGCCCGAGGGTTCTCCCCTCGACCGCAGCGGCGATGTGACGAAGCTCGGCGAGGACGGTCGAAGGATCGCTCGTCCCGCGCAAAACGCGAACGAGGCTGAATCGCTCCGGGCGAATGTCGTCGCTCGCGTAGTTCTGCCCGAGGCGACCCTTCACGTCCTGGAGCCAAGGGGTGGTGAGGATTCGCTCTCGGATAGGGCGCGTCCCACGGGCCGAACGAATCGTCACGTTGAAGACGAAGCCGGGTGCGCGCGGCCCTTCGAGGAACGCGCTCACGACAGATTCGACTCGGTAGCGGTCGCCGTCGATCTCGACCGTCCAGCCCTGGCAGACGCTCGCGGAGGTGAGGATCCAATCTCCGCGCTCGCGGAGGCTCATGGCAATCGCCAACACGCACTCTGTCGCCGCCTTCGCCTTCGCGGAGGTCACCAATCTCGCAGCCTGACCACGATTGGAACGAACACGTTTCGACACGGCGCGATAATACAACTCGTCGACGGCTACCGCTTGTCGGTCGACCTCGCCCGGCCGAGCACGTGGGTGAGGAGCGCGGCGACGTCTCGCGCGAGATCCAGGTCGCCGACTGAACCGCCTCCAAGGGTCGCATCCGGCGCGATCTCCTCGTCGCCAATCCCGCGGTTTGCGCCCGTTGGGTCTCCCTCGGTACCACCTCCCCACGATTCGATTCCCGGCGCCTCCACCACCAAGTAACTCGAAAACAGGCCTATCGTGACTTTGCCCTTCGGGGGCCATACGGGGGCCATGAGTTACCCCTCCCCCAGCGGCCCTCGCCCCATACTCGCGCCTCGTGCTTCGTCCTCGTCTCCGCCGCGTACGGCGTGCCAGCCCCGACGATGTACTTCTTGCGCCGGACCTCACCCTCGCGCCGCTCGCTAGGAAGGCGCATCCACGTCGGTTGACCGACCATCGGCTGCTTCGCCCTCGCGGCCGGCCCGGAAAGGTTGGCGACGCGGTCCTTCCACCGGAAGTCTCGCCGCACCCAGTTCTTGAACGTCGCGTCCCAATCGGCCTTGACGCCGCGCTGACCCGGCTGCGCGATCCAGTAGTCGACGAACTCATCGGCGAGCGCCTCTCCTTGCCGGTCGAGACCCGGCCCGCGGACAAGACGGCGGCGCTGATCGACGAGCTGCGAGGCGCGCCCGACGGCGCGCTCGTGGTCGTGGAGGGAAGCTGCGCGGCGTGACCGGCGACATGCTCCCGGAGGACGACTTCGGGCGCGTCATCCTCGTGACGCGCCCCTGCGACGCGACCGCGTCGTTGGTGGTGGAGCTCAGCTCCGGCTGACTTCCTTCGACATCACTCGCGGCATCACCGTTGGCGGATACCGCCTGAAAGGTTGATCAGGGCCAGCGGACGACCACCGGGTCGCTCCAGTACATGAACCATCCGTTCCTGTACCCGCGGAGGCGCACGAGAGTCGGCTTGGTGTCGTTCACGTACTCCGTCGTCAGATCGTGCAGCGTCACCGCGCCCGTCAACGTCTTGAACCGCACCCACGCGTTGCTCTCGTCCAGGCGATAGGTCTCGACCTCGCAGCAGGCGATGCCTTGGGTGCCGTAGGCCGGAGGCGGAATGACCGTGTACGAGACCGCGCTGGTCTTCGTGTACATCTGCTTGAGCCCTGCAGGTATCGGGAGCTCCGTGATCACCTGTCCGGTCTTGGGCACCGTCATCACGCCGAAGTCGGTGCTCGCCTCTCCCTCGCAGGCGCCGCCTGCCTTCACGACGACGTGCGTGAGCGTATCGCCGATGATGGTCGGGAAGTGCCCGCTCTTGAAGACGGCGCTCTCGATCGTGTAGGGCAGCGGCACGTCATCGAGCTTCACCGTGTTCACTCGCGGGGGCGCGGTCGAGTCGACGGGCCTCGTGTAGAGCCGCACGTCGAGGTTGCACTTCACGTTCTTGTCGGCCGGGAACGTCCCTTCGACCGTCATCGACTGCTGCTTGCCGCTCTCGAAGTGGAATTGCTTGGGGACGACGCGTGCCAGGGCCGGCTTCACGACCTTTACCGTGAGCGGTCCGGTCGTCACGCCGCGGCACGTGGCCTTCTCTTCACCCTTCAAGACCAGCATGTAGTCGCCGGAGGTGATGCCTGCGAGGTGCTTGTCCACGTCCTTCACCTCGGTCAGGCCGTCGGCGTAGACCGCCGTGACCTTGAACGTCTTGTTGAAGCCCTTGCTGTTGTGCACCATCGCGGACATCGCGCACGGCGGGTGCAGCCCAGTGAGCGCGGGTCTTGCGCGGAATTTCAGCGTGTTGTCGCCCGGCTGACCATCGTACGCGACGCGAAGCGGTTGGGTGGTGAGCGGCGTCGACCCCGCGAAGACGCTGAACATCGACGGGCCTGTCACGGAGACCTTCTTGGTAT
>JAEZLB010000072.1 GCA_023435945.1 Pseudomonadota bacterium
TCCCCACAGTCAGCGCAAACTGAAGCATGCAGCAGGAAAATAAGTGTACAGGCCTGGCCGCAGTGCGAAGTTTGCTCAATTTCCTACCTACTTTTTCCATCACGATCTTTCTTCTTTCTGCCTGCCAGGCACATCCTGTATGGCTCGTGGATTGTCCCATTCGCTTTTCTTGCAAAACAGAAGCAGAAATGAGCGTTTTTTGCATAGCAGAGAAAAGAAAAGGGGCAAGCTTTCACTACCCTGGCAGCGTCATCGCTGTTATCGGAAAGGTGCTGCCATTTCAGCAATAAGCGGAACAGAAGCACAGAAAATAGAATCTGATATGGCCTTTTATGGTCCGCCTGCATCTGTTCTGTTGCAGGAAAAAAGCCGAGAATCAAGCATGGTTAAGTCCGTCGCTTCCCAGACTTGGGGTCAAGTCGGAAGCGGCAGGATCTGCGACAGGGAGGCGCCCTGACAAGCGCTGCATGAGCGGTGGGGAGGAATATGCAAACCAGGCATAAAAGCAAGACAGTGGCCTGCCTGCTTGCCATCGTGGCAGGCTGGGTGGGGATGCACCGATTTTACCTGTATGGCCTGAGAGACAAGGCGGCCTGGGCTTATCCGCTCGCCAGTCTGCTTTATGTCTTCGCCGGACTGATTGCTTACCGGACTGAATCCATGGAAGCACTGGTCTTTATCCTGCTTCCCTTGCCGGTTTTCCTTGCCATACTTGAATCGCTGAGGCAGGGCCTGACCGATGACCATCGGTGGGATCAGCGACATAATCCACATTCGTCCCAAGTCACGCAATCAAAGTGGCCCTTGGTCACGCTGCTAGCCATCACCTTCGGCGCGGGTTTTGTCGCACTAGTGGCCGGAATGGCACGCATCACCGACCTGCTTTACACCGGCGGTTCTTTTGGCTGACAACCATTCGCAGCACGAGACATTTTTCCGCGCCCAACCGAGGATCAGACATGCAAGATACGGAACCCAAGAAACCATCGCATCGTTCGTTCAAGGAAACGCTGACAGCCATCGCATGGTCCTTCACCGGCTTGAGACGGAAGAAGGATTTTGAGCAGGACGTCGGGCGCATGAATCCCGTGTATGTGATACTCGCTGCCCTCCTTGGTGCTGCGGTGTTCATTGGCATTCTGCTGGCTATCGCTATCCTGGCAACCTCATGAAGATCCATGGATGCAGTCTGGTTGCATACCCCTGCTAACGGGGTGATCCTGCCTAGGCCGTGCTGTTCGCCGTTTCATTTTTCCCATCAACTCTCGCACTCATGAAGCGTTACGAGGAACTTGCCGAAGAAATCACGCTCTCCATCCAGGCCGGCGTGCTCAAGACCGGCGACCGCCTGCCCTCCGTGCGACAAGCCAGCGCCAGCCGTAAGGTCAGTCCTTCTACCGTATTCGAAGCCTACTACCTGCTGGAAGCGCGTGGACTGATTCGCGCCCGCGAGCGCTCGGGCTACTACGTGAGTGCCGCCACCAGGTCACGCCCCCCTGAGCCGGAACTGGTTTCATCGCCTGCCAGCATCTCGCGCGCAGTGGATGTGAGCCAGCTGGTTTTCGACATTCTCGCTTCGTCCAAGACCCGCGACGTGGTGCCGTTCGGTTCGGCGTTTCCCAGTCCTCTGTTATTTCCCTTGTCACGGCTAGCGCGCGCGATGGCTTCCGAAGTGCAGCGCATGGACCCGTGGAGCACGGTGGACGACCTGACGCCCGGTAATGCCAATCTCAGGCGGCAGATTGCGCTGCGCTGCCTGGCCGATGGCATGCAGGTGCATCCGGATGAAATCGTTATTACCAATGGGGCACTGGAAGCGCTGAACCTGTGCCTGCAAGCCGTCGCTCGTCCCGGCGATGCTGTCATCATTGAATCGCCCGCCTTTTATGCCGCATTGCAATCGCTTGAGCGCATGGGCCTGAATGCCATCGAAGTCCCCACTCATCCGCGCGAAGGTATCGATCTGACTGCACTGGCCAGCGTACTGGAACAGCACCAGCCCAAGGCTTGCTGGCTGATGACCAACTTCCAGAATCCGCTGGGTAGCCTGATGTCGGATGAAAAGAAAAAGGCGGTAGTGGAACTGCTGGCCGCACATAACGTCCCGCTGATCGAAGACGATGTATACGGTGAACTTTATTTCGGCAGCAAGCGTCCGGCGGCTGCGCGTTCCTTTGATACCAGGGGCATGGTCATGCATTGCTCGTCGTTCTCGAAATGCCTGGCACCGGGTTACCGGATAGGCTGGGCCGCGCCCGGACGTTTTACCAAAGATGTCATACGCCAGAAGCTCACCACCACCCTGTCCACCTCTGCCCCGGTGCAGGCGGCGCTTGCGGCCTACCTGGCCAAGGGCGGCTACGACAAGCATTTGCGCCAACTGCGCCATGCGCTCTCGTCCCAGCAGGACCTGATGGCGCAGGCGGTAGTGCGCCACTTTCCTGCGGGGACCCGTGCCACCCGGCCGCTGGGCGGTTATTTCATGTGGATAGAACTGCCGGCCAAGGTGAATACGATTACCCTGCATCGCCAGGCACTGGCGCTTGGCATCAGCATTGCGCCGGGGCCGATGTTTTCAGCACATCGCGATTTCTCCAACTGCCTGCGCCTCAATTACGGCCATCCCTGGGATGAACGTGCCGAAGAAGCGATGAAGACACTGGGCCGCCTCATCAAGGCAAGCGCTTAGGCGTCAGGACGGCTATCGGACTGCCGCATTTCACCTCTACGTTTCATCCTTGTATCCCGCCGCTGGCATATCGCACGCTCGCCTCCTAATGCAGCAGAGTGACACGTAGAAAAGCTTGCACGCCCCTCCTGACTGGCGGGATTTGAGTGCCCCACTGCAAGGCCATCTCGGGCCGATCTGTTATGTCCTTGAACTACGGTGCCTTCAGCACGGAGTTCTGGTCCTGCCCGGTCGTGGATTGCCACTGCGAGAAATTCAGCAACTGCCCCTGGAAGTTGGCAAAAGCGGACGAATTAGTGATGTAGGTATTGTTCTCGAAGGCGCCGAACTGCGCTACCGAAGCAGCGCCGAGATTGCTGCTGTTGCGATAGTTTTCTTCGCCCTTCAGCGTGGTGAACTGATTGCCGGTAATACGCAGATTGCGCACCGTGCCCGACGAAGCATCCTCGGTGATCTCGATATGAGCCTGGCGGCTGTCGGAGAAGCGATTGCCTTCTATCGTGAGATTGTGAGCATTAAACAGATTCATGCCGTTGCCGACATGACTGACCGTATTGTTGGCAACCGTCACCGCGTTCGCATACTCGCTCAGGTAGATGCCCCATGCGAAGCGTTGGGTCGGACCGACATTGCGTATCGTATTACCTTCTATGCGTACATTCAGCACCTGCCTGTCACGCGCAAACGTGAAAATGCCGCCGCAATCGGTCAGCGTCATGCAGGCACCGTCCACCGTATTGTCGAGCACATTCGCTTCGGCCAGTACGCGTATGCCGATATAACCAACATGGCTGACATGGTTGTTCAATACGCGGGCGCCGCTGGATTGCGTTAGGTTAATCGCCGCACGGGAATTGGCCGGCATGCCCACGGTGCCGGCTGATGCTATGCGTGAATTCTGTATGACTTCCTTGCCGCCGCCCCAGTGCACAGTAATGCCGTCATGCCTGACGTTGCGCATCGTCACTCCATCCACATGAAGACCGGAGCCGCCGTGATTGACGATGCCATTCTCCGAGACATTGGCGATTTCCACTTCCGACACGCGCAGGTTCTGCGCACCCAGTGCATGAATGCCATTGGCGGCGCCATAGATGCGAACACCCTCGATGGAAACACTGCGGCTATCGTTGGCCTCGATGCCGTGTGCAGCGGGGAAAGCCCAGGTGCGCCCTTCCGGCGATCCGCCATCGGCCACCCACAGGTACAGGCGTCCATTGCTGACTGCCCACTCTCCGGGCTCGTCCAGCATCCACAATTTGCCTTCCACGTAAAACGGCACGGCACCGCTCGGGGCAATGCCGCCGTAGGCATAATTATTGTTGGCAGCCAGCGTGAAGGTATTGCCGGAATAGGCGGTGATGCGCCGCGCTTCGATCGCCCAGTCATTGGGCCGGAATACCAGTGTTGCACCCGCCAGGTCGGCATTGGGCATCGCATGCGTCAGTGTATTGCCACTGGAGGATGTCGCCGCTGCCCACACCTGGGAACGACTGGGCCAATGCGCCTTGTTCACAGGCTGGCCATCCACCACCACCTGCGCGGCATCGAAGGATAGCGGCGCTGAATAGATATTGCCCTGGTGCTGCGTCCAGCCGGACACCGGCTGGCCCGGCGTGATAACGGCCAGTCCGCAATCGCCATTCGTGTTCACACTGACATTCGATTTATTTTTCAGGTTCAGCGTCCCCTGATAAACCTGCCCGCATTCCAATGCCACGCTGCTGCCGTCAGCAATCGAGGCGGGCAGGCTTAGAAAGGGACGCGACGTGTCAGGGAAGGCCAGGCCGGCAGGCGGCATAACGGGAGGAGGGTTGCTGGAAGGCGGTGAAGTCGGGTCCGGATTAGGACCATGAGGAATATCGGGATCGCCGATACCCGCGGTGCTGTCACTGCCGCCTCCGCCTCCGCCGCCACCGCAAGCGGCCAGCGACAGACATAACAGCAGCGGCATCCACGCGCTTTTCGTGCGCGTGGAAAAAAGTTTGGTTTTCATACACTCCCTTTACAGCTTAGCGTCCTGAGATTCAGGTACTTTTTCATCTGGAAAGAAATGGAGTGGGAACTTTCTTCTTTGTTCCTTTCCAAAAGGAAACGAAATGTAAGCTTTACTCCATTGGCAAGCAGCTCATTCACTACGCTGCCTGCCTTGCCCTATCCGTTTACCCGGCCATCACCGTAAAGGTGCCCAAGGGATAGGCATGACCATTAATGATGCGTCCCAGCGTATGCCGGCCCGGATAGTGGATGCGCGTCGGCATCTGCACCAGCGAGAGTTTTCTTTCAGCGTTATCGTTTTGCCGGGCGCCAGTTCCAGCATCCTGAACTTGAAGACCTTGGGTTTGCACTCGCCGCTGGCTTTCATATAACCGACCTCCAGATCAACCAGTAATTTTTGCGCTTGCCCGGCTGTGCTGATGACATGGTATAGCAGGCCGATACTGCCCCCGATAACCGGTTGCGCCGGTGTTCGGTCTATCAGATTGACTTCCCCCTCCGGTTTTTCGGCATCACCGATGGCATGAAACGCAGCCGCAGCCGCCCGCTTGATAGCCGAACGCAAGGCATGCCTGACCAATTGATCGCGCTGTGGTGATGCATCGCGCAGCCAGGTGCGCGCCACCGCCACCCGCAATGCCGGATGATCCTTGCCGATGTCGCTCAGGTTGTTGGCCACCGAGCGGCGTACGTACGGCGACACGTCATCCTTCAGCAGTTCGAGCAAGGCCGGCACCGGCTGCGGATCTTGCTCGAACTGGCGCAGGCGCTGGAGAGGCCGGCGCTGGAAATGTGGAACAATACCCTTCGCGACCTGGTGCTTTCCGATTGCATGATGCCCGTCATGGACGGGTTGACGCTCTCGCACCGATTGCGAAGCAACCTCAAGACCCGCCGCCCTTTCCCATCATGCTCATGAGCGCCGCGCCGCAGTACCATGATCTGTCGAAGGCCGATTTTGATGCGTTTATCGGAAAGCCTTTTTACATCGAGGATTTGCTCGAAGCCATCATGACATTGATGCCTGCCCGGCGCTAATCAGCACCTTGCAGATCCGGCACTCTTGCGGTTCCGGTACTTCCGCGTTATTTTCCCGTTTCCACTGTCATTCAGTTTTTTCTTCTCTCTGAACACCTCGTGAAATCCCTGATCATATTCAAAGTAGGCGATACCTTCCCCGATCTCGCCGCCGAACTCGGCGATTTCGAACAATGGATCAAAACCGGTCTGGGACAGACCGCCTTGCCAGTTACCGTCATCGATCCGCGCAAGAACGATCCGCTACCGGCCATCGCCACCGTGGCGGGTGCCGTCATCACCGGCTCGCATTCGATGGTGACGGACCAGGAAGAATGGAGTGAAAACCTGGGCGCATGGCTGCGCGAAGCCGTGGCTGCGCATGTACCGCTGCTCGGCATTTGCTACGGTCATCAGTTACTGGCGCATGCCTTGGGCGGGGAAGTCAGCAATCATCCGGTCGGCCTGGAAATCGGCACCGTTTCCGTCGCGCTCAATGAACATGCAAAGGATGACCCCTTGTTAGGTAATCTGCCTGCCACCTTTCCCGCGCAGGTCGTGCACAGGCAAAGCGTGCGCACACTGCCGCCGGGCGCCACGCTGCTGGGCGGCAATGATTTCGAGCCCCATCAGGCCTATCGCGTAGGTTCCTGCGCGTGGGGAGTACAGTTCCATCCCGAGTTCAGCCCGAAAGCTATGGCAAGCTATGTGCAGCACATGTCCAAACAGAGCCGGATAGCAGGCAAACCGGCTGAGACCGTGCTGCAGCAGATCCGTGCAACCGAACATGCGGCGGATGTGCTGAAGAAGTTTGGAGCATTGGTTGCTTAAGTATTGCAGGCCTGCGTGATAAAGGTTTCCCACTCGCCGGGCAGCAAGAAGAGGAAGGCTGCGCCTCTCGTTGCATCGACACCAGGGCGACAGTCCAGCCTTTTCCCAACCGGATCGTTTATCCGAGTGGTGACCTGATCCCAGACCTCAGCAAGGACCGTTTCGACTTCCCGCGCTTCCTCCTCCAGACAGGAAAGCGCGCCAGCCTGACCAAGGAAAGGTATTTTCTTCGTGCATACGCACTCCATTTCAAGAAAACGATTGTTGACCGTCGCCTGGTTTCCCTTGCTGGCTTGCCTGGCCACGTTAAGCCACGCGGCGGATATATCCCGTGCAAAAGCACACGAAATCGTGAAGACAGTGATTCAGCCTGTCATGCAGGAGCACCGGATTCCGGGTATGGCGATCGGCCTGGTTCTCCAGAACCAGGTTTACATTTTCAATTTCGGACTGGCCTCAGCCGCAGATCGTCGTCCGGTAACCGATGCTACCCTTTTCGAAATCGGCTCCCTCAGCAAGACCTTCACCGCCACGCTGGCAACTTACGCAGAAGTCACGGGCAAGCTGAAACTTTCCGATATGGTAGCCGACCACTTGCCGGAACTTACTGATACAGCTTTTGGCAATCTGCAACTCCATCATCTCGGCACGCACACCACGGGCGGATTGCCGCTACAGGTGCCGGATCAAATCCGGAACAAGGATCAGCTACTAAGCTATCTCCAAATGTGGAAGCCACCCTATGCAACGGGCACGGTACGGACCTATGCCAATCCGGGCATAGGCATGTTGGGGGCCATTGCAGCAAAGAGCATGGGGAAGGATTTCAGCACGGCCCTGCACCAGGCCGTTCTTCAGCCGCTGGCGCTGAAGGATACTTATCTCCGCGTGCCGCCAGAAAAGATGGAGCGCTATGCGTTTGGCTATACAAAAGAACTTGTGCCGGTGAGAATGAATCCAGGCATGCTTGCGGAGGAAGCCTACGGCATCAAGACCACTGCCCGCGATCTTATGCGTTATCTGCAGGCCCACATGGGTCTGCAATCGCTTGATGGGAAGCTGCAAGCCGCGCTTCATAACACTCGTCGCGCTTACTTCAGGGCCGGTGATATGACGCAGGCACTGATCTGGGAAGCGTATGGGCTTCCTGTTGAGGCCCAGACCCTCCGGCAGGGCAATTCCGGCACCATGATTGTTAATCCGGTACCGGTTACCACCTTGTCTGCGCATGACACTCCCGATCCGCACGCGTGGATTAACAAGACGGGTTCCACTAACGGTTTTGGCGCCTACCTTGCTTTCATACCTTCCCAGCGCTTTGGCATCGTCGTGCTCGCCAACAGGAATTTCCCGAATGAAGAGCGGGTGGAGATTGCCTACACTATTTACAAAGCTTTATCCCGCTAAGCGGACTCCTATCCTGCCAATCCTATTCCCTGCTGTTCGCCACGCTGCCCCGGCAACTGGCCGCTGCGATGCTGGTGCAATACATCAATCAGCTTGTTGTTGAAGACGGGGATATCGTCCGGCTTGCGGCTGCTGACCCAGTTGCCATCGACGACGACTTCTTCATCCACCCAGTTGCCACCCGCATTGCGGATATCGTCTTTCAGCGTGGGCCAGCTGGTCATGGTGCGGCCATCAACCAGCCCCGATGACACCAGTATCCAGCCACCATGACAAATCACGAAGACGGGCTTGCCCGCTTCGTCAATCTCTTGCACAAAATGCTGTGCCGCGGGAATGGCACGCAATTCGTCGCCGTTAATGACACCGCCCGGCAACAGCACTGCATCGAAGTCCTCGGCCTTCGCCTTGTCGAAGCCAAGCGTTGCATCGAAGCTATCAGCCTTGTCGTGGTGCTTGAAACCCTGCACCTTGCCTGCTTTTTTCGAGATGATAGTCGTGCTGACGCCCTGTTTTTCCAGGGCTTCCCTGGGGCCGGTCAGTTCAACCTGCTCGAAGCCGTCCACAACGAGTATGGCAACCCGCATGCCATTCAGATTTTCATTGGCAACCATCCTGCGCTCCTTGTCCTGACAAAAATGAATGCAGCCTGTTAATGACTGCTCATCTGGAAAAGACCCGCTGCACCTCATGTCGTTCCCCTTAAGGGACGATTAAGCGGACAACGAAAAGGAGGGAAGCCGCCATTTCCCCTTCCCTCCTTTACCCATGGTATAAAAGATGGGCTTCGGGACTTAGGGGCAGGCAATCCTGCAGCGACAGGAAACCTTGCACCGGCGCGCGTACCTAAGAGATGTCAACCAGGCATCAATCGGTATGCATGTCTTTCTTTCACATTACTCAAGGAGTAACAATGGCCAGAAATCCCAAGAACAAGTTTCCTGCAGATCGTAGCGGCACCAAGTACAGCGAGTTCAGGAATACCAAGCGTATTGCACCGGGAAAAGTAAAAACGGTAGCGGTAAAACCCTCCCCGGCTGAGACGCCCCCCACGACCGAGAAAAGCGCCGAAAGCTGATTCTCCTTACAGATTCCCTTATCAAGCTGCCGCCCTGCCGGCAGCTTTTTTATTGGCGGTCTTTCTGCCGCCCTTGCCGGAATCGGTTAAGCTTTATCTTCAACAAGCAGGCTGGATACCGCGAGGCATGGACTGCAGGCAAGTTTCCAAGCGATGCGGTGGACCTTGCTTGGCGCTTATTTTTTAACCTTGCTGAGTACTTCATGCC
>JAEZLB010000095.1 GCA_023435945.1 Pseudomonadota bacterium
TTGCAGCAGCCAGCGCGCCGGTGTTTTCCTGCGAAGTCCCCCCTCAAAATCAGGCAAGCACTGACACCTCAACGGCAGCTTCAGTCAGGGGCCCAAAGCTTGACCTTCCTCAACAAAAGGAACAGCAGCAAAAGAACCTGTTTCTTTCCATGAGGCATTACGGAGACAATTTGCCCAGTGCGCAGTGAATAGGCAAATGTTGAAACAGGGGCTTGCCGGCATACATGTTTACCTAAAGCAGTGTTTTAAATCAGAACTCCACGTAGACTCCCCTATTGTCTGCTTACCAGCCTCCCTTTTTATTGTTACCCAATGCGTATTCGCAGTCAGCTACTGCTGTTGGTTTTATCGATACTGATTCCTGCCCTGATCGCCACCGGGCTGGCAGTAGGCTATGTGTATAACGAGGGTCGCAAAAACGAGGAAAGGAATCTGTATGAGTACGCCCGCACGTTTGCCTTTCTGGTACAGAGTGAGCTGAGGACCAAGGAAAATATTCTGCGTACACTCGCCAAGTCCCCTTCCTTGCTACGGGGCGACCTGAAGATTTTTTACCCTTATGCAGCTGCCACGGCTCCTTCGGAAGAAACCAACATCATCCTGATCGAGGCAGGCGGGCGGCAATTGTTGAATACCCGCCGGCCACTGGGCGCCCCCCTGCCCGTAAAGCGCGCTTCGAACCTCAACGAGTTGATGGAACAGTATGGAACCAACCAGACCCTGGTATCCGACCTGTATTTTGCACCGGTAGGAGAGCAATACGACTTCTCCATCCAGGTTCCGGTCGAAAGAAAACATCCTCCCTCCTGGTACCTGATGATGGGCGTCAGCGCAAGAATGATGCAACCGCTGGTCAATAACCTGAACCTTCCCAAAACCTGGATCGCGACCATCGTAGACCGCAATGGTACGGTCATCGCGCGCTCTCACGATGCGGAACGACGAATCGGCACGCGTCTCAGCGAACGCAGCCAGAAACTTCTGGCTGCGAGCACCAGCGGCGTATATGAAAGCATTTCGCTGGATGGCGTGCCAGTAAAGGCTTATTACCATCGCGTGGAAAACAGCGACTGGACCACCTTTATCAGCATCCCGAAGTCGGAGCTGAGCCAGTTGCCTACCCGTACCGCTTCTTTCCTGGGCGGGATCATCCTGCTACTGCTGGGCCTGGCGATATTCGCTGCACACTGGTTTGCGCGCCGCGCCTACCGGCCCGTCGAACAATTGAGAAAAGTTGCCGAACAATTGCATCGCGGAGAAGAGGTTTCCTATGTGCCACAAGGCATGCAGGAAGTGGACACAGTAGGCGAGCAGTTGGCGGAAGCGAGCCAGCAAATCCGCCAGGCGACCCAGGAACTGGAGCGGCGTGTGGCGGAAGCCATTGCACAGACGGAACAAGCACAGCAAGCCTTGCAACGCGGCCAGAAGCTGGAAGCACTGGGACGACTGACCGGAGGCATTGCTCATGAATTCAACAACCTGCTGCAAACCCTGACGACAGCCTTGCAGGTAGCCAAGATGGCCTCCAATCAGGAGCGTGTACAGACGCTCCTGGACACCTGCAAAAAGGCGGTCAATCGCGCCACCACCCTGACGCGCCAGCTCAGTGCGTTCGGACGAATACAGGAGTCCCGCCTGAGCACCATAGACCTGAACGACCAGATCCGGAATTTCCAGAAGTTGATCGAAGGCATCCTGCCCAGCAATATCGAACTCAAGATGAGTTTGCCCCCTTCCTTATGGCCCGTCACTATCGATGCGGTGCAGATGGAACTGGCACTGCTCAACATCGCCATCAATGCGCGCGATGCAATGCCCAATGGCGGAGCGCTGCTACTGGAAACACGCAATCAGTATCTCGCTCTGCCGCCCGACAATCTTCCGGCCGGCGACTATGTCTGCGTACGTATTACCGATACCGGCACCGGCATGGCGACAGAAGTAATGGCCAAGGCGCTGGACCCCTTCTTCACCACCAAGCAAATCGGCAAGGGCAGCGGCCTGGGACTGGCGCAGGCATACGGTTTCGCGCGCCAGTCACAGGGCACCCTAATGCTGGCCAGCGAGGAAGGCAAGGGAACTACCGTGGAGATTATTCTGCCCAGGGCAACCGAGGCCGTTCCTGAGCCCTCCGCCTCGACTACCCCGGCACTGCCTCCGGCCATCCACAACGGCTCGGTCTTGTTCGTCGAAGATGACCCGCTGGTGCGCGAGGCCGTGGCGCCGGCACTGAGCAATGCAGGATTTGTCGTGCGGGTCGCCGCATCCGCGGACGAAGCCCTGACCATGCTGGAATCGGATGACAATGTTGATGTTCTCTTCTCCGACATCATGATGCCGGGCCAGTTAAACGGCATTGAACTGGCCTGCGCGGTTCAGGAGCGTTATCCCGACATCAGGGTTTTTCTTGCCACCGGTTACACCGACCAGCTTGTAAATCAGGATGGCGTGACCCTGATCGGCAAGCCCTATGAAACCAGCGAGGTCGTGCGCCTTTTGCAGGAAGCCATTGATGGCGAACCGGCCTAGCCTTCATGGCCTTCACTTGTAATCCAGGAACTCCTGCTCCTGGATTACATACAGGTTCCTTTTGCCCCCGCCCCAGGATTACAGGGGCCGCCGAAGAAATAAGGGGGGCTTCCCGTAATGGCGTCATACGCTGCGCCACCGGCAACCGCTTTCCCTGCTGCTGTTCAATGTGAACGACCTCAAGCAATACAACGACCGTTATGGCCATCTGCAGGGCGACAAATGCCTGCATCGCCTGACGTGCCCTTGCCGGTGCGCCGATGCAGCCGCGTGATTTTTCTGGATGCTTCGGCGGGGAGGAGTTGGTGCTCGTTTTTCCGGAAACCGATGGACAAGCTGCGCGCAAGGCAGGTCAACGTTGCCGCGACTTGCTTGAAAAAACAACGGGGCTCATATCAAGTCCCGGGTGAATGACTTTCTGACCACCTGCATGGGCCTGCACACCTGCCTTCCCTCGCTCGGCAGATGCCCGGCGCTGTCAGGCCAAGCGTGCAGGCCGCAATGGTATCGTCGACTACGATGCATAAAAAATTCCCTCCGCTGCCTGTAGGCAGGGGAGGGAATTTCCGCTCTCGTGACCTGGCGCTTGTGGCGCCGCTCAACGAGGTCAGGCAACCGGCATGGGTTAGCCGGACACCTTTACCTGGATCACTTACGCATTCACCGCCATCTGCATCGTGTCGCGAATCGGTGCCACTTCATTGGCGCGATTGACACTGCTGATGATGGCCTTGATCGAAGCCGTGACGATATTGCTGTCTATGCCCACGCCGTAGAACTCGCGGTTATGCGCGCCCACTTCCATGAAGGCACAGGCGCGGGCATCTCCGCCATCCGCGCTGGGCGCCATCGAACGCTCTTCATAACTGCGCACCTGGAGATGAATGCCTGCATTACGCAAGGCATGCACGGCAGCATCAATGGGACCGTTGCCCTCACCGGACAGGATCTGCGACACACCATCGATGTCCACCGACAAGCGTATGCCCTGCTTGCCATCCTTGTCGAACAGCGCATGTTCGCGATAGGCGAGCGGCGACACGGTCTCCAGATAAGTCTTGGAGAACAGCGTCCACAACATGTCGGCGGCAACTTCCCCGCCCACCTTGTCCGTATATTCCTGCACCACGCCGGAAAACTCGATCTGCAAACGGCGCGGCATGACCACGCCATGTTCCACTTCCATCAGGTATGCCACACCGCCCTTGCCAGACTGGCTGTTGACGCGTATCACCGAGTCATAGCTGCGGCCCACATCAGCCGGGTCCATGGGCAAGTACGGTACATTCCACACTTCGCCTGCCTGTTGCTGCGCCAGCCCCTTTTTGATCGCATCCTGGTGCGAGCCGGAGAAGGCCGTAAAGACCAGATCGCCTACGTACGGGTGGCGCGGATGGATAGGCAACTGCGTGCAATGCTCGACGGTGCGGGCAATTGCGTTGATGTCGGAGAAGTCCAGTCCCGGCGCAACCCCCTGCGTGTAAAGGTTCATTGCCAGCGTCACGATATCGACGTTGCCGGTACGTTCGCCGTGCCCGAACAAGCAGCCTTCCACGCGATCAGCGCCTGCCATCACGCCCAGCTCGGCGGCAGCCACAGCGGTACCGCGGTCATTGTGCGGGTGCAGGGACAGGATCACGCTGTCGCGGCGCGCCAGGTTGCGATGCATCCACTCGACCTGGTCGGCATATACGTTCGGCGTCGCCATCTCGATAGTGGCTGGCAGGTTCAGGATCACCTTATTGTCGGGCGTCGCCCCCCAGGTTTCGGTGACGGCATTGCAGACGTCCACTGCAAAATCCAGCTCGGTACCGCTGAAAGTCTCGGCGCTGTACTGCAACACCCACTCCGTTTCCGGATGTTCGGCGCACAACTGCTTGATCAGCTTGACCGCGTCAATCGCCATCTGCTTGGTTTCTTCGCGACTCATGCCATAGACAATGTCGCGGAACGGCTTGGACGTCGCGTTGTAAACGTGAATGATGGCACGGCGCGCGCCGGCCAGCGCTTCAATCGTGCGGCGAATCAGATGCTCACGCGCCTGCGTCAGGCCTTCGATGGTGACGTCATCGGGAATGTGATTACCCTCGATCAGCAAGCGCACGAAATCGAAATCGGTCTGCGAAGCAGACGGGAATGCCACTTCGATTTCCTTGAAGCCGATCTGGCACAGCATCTTGAACATGCGCATCTTGCGCTCGGCATTCATGGGCTCGAACAAAGCCTGATTGCCATCGCGCAGGTCGGTACTCATCCAGACTGGTGGCTTGGTGATGACCTTGCCCGGCCATTGCCGATCAGGCAAGGCGATGGGAGCAAACGGGCGATATTTGACGCTGGGATCTTGCAACATGGCGAACTCGCTGTAATAAGTTGAATCACGGAATAACAGCATTCTACGCCCCTCTGCCCGGCAGAGGATTGCTTTGTATGCGAGCATCCGGCAATTTTCAGCAATTTATTGCCAATAAATTCCATATTTTTGGTTTAATATTCCATGGAATTTATTTTCTGGAATAAATCATGGAATTAGACCGCTACGACCGCCAGATATTGGACATCCTTCAGCAGGATGGGCGCATCAGCAACCAGGACCTTGCAGACCGCATCGGCCTGTCGCCGTCGCCCTGCCTGCGGCGGCTGCGCATGCTGGAAGAATCCGGCCTGATCGTTGCCTACCGCGCCCTGCTTGACGCGAAGAAGCTGGGCCTGTCGCTGATGGCGCTGATCGGCATCTCCATGGACAAGCACACGCCGGAACGTTTCTCGAATTTCCAGGCCAGCGTGGAGAAAATCCCGGAAGTGCTGGAATGCCTGCTGATTACAGGCCAGCAGGCCGACTATCAACTGAAGGTCGTGGTGAAGGACATGGATGCCTATCAGCAGCTGCTGCTCAACAAGATCACGCGCATCCCCGGCGTAACCGGCGTGCATACCAGTTTTGTGATGCAGCAGGTCGTCAACAGGACGGCGCTTCCGGTAGGCTTTTCGTAGTTCGGGTTACCTCAAGCGTGGCTATGCTCTCTGGGCAACAATCTGGCGCAGCGCCTGCTCAAACGCCTCGGCCGGCTGGCCGCCCTGAATCAGGTAACGATCATCGATGATGACCGCAGGCACGGAATGAATGCCGTGCTCCTGATAAAAGCGCTCCCTTTCCCTGACTGCCGTGGCGTAGGCATCGCTGCCAAGAATTGCCTGCGCCTGCTCAGGGTCCAGCCCGATTTCCCTGACCAGCCGCATCAGGACTTCATGCGAACCCGGATTTTCTCCATCGGTGAAGTAGGCGCTGAACAAGGCACGTTTCAGTTCCAGCTGCCGCCCGTGTTCTTCGGCCCAATGCAGCAGGCGATGCGCATCGAAGGTATTGTAGGTGCGGGTGCGCTTGTCCAGGTTGAAGGTGAAACCCACCTGTTCGCCACGCTCGCGAATCGTTTCCTGATTCTGCGCCAGCTGCTGCGGTGTCAGACCGTATTTTTCGCTCAGATGCTCGTTCAGATCCTGCCCTTCCGGCGGCATCGCGGGATTCAGCTCGAAAGGCTGAAAATGCAGGTCGGCCTCCACGTCATCTTTCAGCGCGTCCAGCGCCTGCTGCAGCGAATTTAATCCTATGATGCACCAGGGGCACACCACGTCCGAAACAAAATCAATTTTTAGTCGTGTCTTCATGCTCATCACCTTAACGTATTTGCGCCGGCACAGGAAGCTTGCCAGGCGGATGCACACTAGTTCCCTATTGCATTGCTGGCGCGGGCCTCGCTCTAACTATCTCGCTTATCCTGCGATTACCCGACACTGACAAAATTCGACGTCCTCAGGATGAGCTCCCCCTCCCAACGATACGCCATGAGCGGCCCGCCGCGTCCTGCGCTGTAATCCACGCAGGCCATGTGCCGCCCCTGCAACTGGGGTGCACCCTTCATCCAGTAATGTCCGAAAAAGATGGCTTTGTCGCCTGGAATCACAGGGCAGGCATGTTCCTGTATGGGCTCGTCCGGCAACAACACGTTAACGTGGCCGGGCAGTATGCCGAGCGCGGCATAGGTGTTGCTCCTCTCGTCCCACCAGCGTATGCGCAGCTTGCGCCGCTCAGTGCCATCCTTATCCACGAAGAACAGGTCATACGGCAAATCCACGTCCGGTCCGCGCAGCAGGGTGTTGACCGCCTGGTACAAACTGGGTCCGGCCAGGGGGCGGCCCGTCTCATCCTTCAATGGCCTGGTCGCTTCGAGGATCAGCGATTTGCTCAGGCGATTACCTTCACTCAGATAAGGCTTCAGATAATCAATGCACTCGTCATGCCAGCAGGCATGAACGACACGCAGCCCCGGCAGATCCAGCCACAAGGGCAAGGAATAAAACCATTCAACAATCTCGCCATGCACATGCGGCACATGCTCGACCTCTTCCAGGAAACGCGCATGCTGCCTGCGGTTTTTCTCGCCCTTCTCGTTGTAGCGGTTGCGCAAATACTCCCCTTCTTTTTCGGGATGCGGAGTATGCCAGGCAATTGCATTCAGTTCGTGATTCCCCATGACCGCCAGTGCTGCACCGCTGTCCACCATCTTTCTCACGATGGAAAGCGTATGCAGCTGATGCGGACCACGGTCAATGAAATCGCCGACGAAAACAGCCTGCCTACCCGGATGGCGCCACCCGCCTGAGGTTTCACGATATCCCATCTTGCGTAACAGCGCTTCCAGCTTGCCCGCCTGCCCATGAAGATCACCAATGATGTCGTACACCATGCAGCACCTCTCAAGCCGAACCACAGGGCATTGCAGCCCGTTCAACCTCATCCTATTCGAACCGGGATTCTGGCTTCAGTTCCCGTGATGCAATACCAATGAGGGCAGTCACCTCCCACTTTCCACATCAACACATTGTCATGGCGCTGCATCTAAGTGAGGCATTTATCGTCCAATAACATAAACCGCCTTGAACATTCTTACACGGAGCCGCCATGCCCAAGCCACGCAGAGGACAGTTCGGCGATATGCTGAACCGCACGGAGTTTCGCCAGCGATTCTTTTCTTCCTTCGGTCACCCCGACTTTGAAAAAGTGGAACAGGCGCTGTCGCAGGTGGAAGAAATTGCGTGGGATACCTATATCAATGAAAAGAAGACGGCACACACCGCCAAAGCCGGACCGGAGTTCGCCGACCCTGACTACGATCTGTCGGTGGAATGGAAAGTCACCCGCGACAAGCTGCTTGCTGCCGAAGCAAAACAAAAGGATAGCGCCACGACTTCCCGCATCCTGCTGATCTGCGGTGCGGATCGCAACGACGGCACCTGTCCCGGTGAAATGTCCAAGACCTACCGGCTGATGCAGATGGCCAGACAGGTGATGGAAGCACAAGCTTTCGATGTCCATGTGCTGGATTTGAGCCGCCTGATTTCCGACTATGACTGGCACATCCATCCCTGCAAGGGCTGCGTATCAACGGCCATGCCTCTCTGCCACTGGCCCTGCAGCTGTTATCCGAATCACGGCTTGCACCAGACCAACGACTGGATGGGCGACATATACGAACAATGGGTCAGCGCGCATGGCATCATCATTTTCACCCCGGTGTACTGGTATCAGTCGCCCAGCGCCCTGAAGCTGATGATAGACCGACTGGTCTGTGCCGATGGCGGCAATCCCGATCCCACTACGACCTCCGGCAAGGATGCGGAAAAAGCCAAGGCGCTGGAATTAAGCGGCTGGTCTTATCCCAAGCACCTGGCTGGACGTGCCTATGGTGTGGTGGTGCATGGCGATGTGGCCGGCATAGAAGGCACGCGGCGCGCGCTCACCGACTGGCTGGACTGGATGGGCCTGATCGACGCCGGAGCGCAGGCGCGGCTGGACCGCTTCATCGGCTACTATGAGCCCTATGCCACCAGCCATGAAACGCTGGACCACGACGAGGCTATGCAGGAAGAAGTGCGCAATGTAGCGCGTGCGGTCATGAATGCCGTCACGGAACTGCGCGCGAATCGTCTTTCCGCACCAGACCAGGGACTGAAGCAGCCGCGCCCGAAGTAAACCTTATACGGAGGCCGCCGCACACAGCATCTAAGGAACAGGAGCGCCACTGGCATCTCAATCTCCGCGCAGGCATCACTTCTCGCCCTGCCGATTTCCAG
>JAEZLB010000109.1 GCA_023435945.1 Pseudomonadota bacterium
ATGGAAATCATGGACGTAAATACACAGGCCATCACGGAACTATTTGCCTCCAGCGGTGCCGGCATCATGATCCACGGCCACACTCACCGGCCCGCCTTGCATGAACTTGATATCGCCGGGCAGAGCCACCTGCGTTATGTTTTGCCGGATTGGGAATGCGAAGAAAAACCTGAACGTGGCGGATGGTTTGCCCTATCCGCCGGCGGGCAACTGCAATGCTTCGATGCGCGGGGCAATTTGCTGGATTGAGCCAGCCCGTCTGAAACGGCCGTTCTATTCGAACTGGCGCCTGAATTCCTCGAACTGCCGGGTCAGGCTGGCGACCTGCTCCCTCAGTTCAGCTACTTCCTGCTCCAGCGCCTGCAGGCCGGAAGCGGGCCGCGCAGTTGCTGCAGGGATACAATCTTCCACCACGGGCTCGCCGCTCAACAGATGCGCATAACGCGCCTCCTTGGCACCCGGCACCCGCGGCAGACGGGTCGCCAGCGGCGGGTATTTGTCCATCAGGAACTGCAGCCCCTTCTCCACTTCCTCAATGCTGGCGAAGTCATGCAAGCGCCCCATACGATTGCGCAACTCGCCCGCCGTCTGCGGACCACGCAGCATCAGCACGGCCAGGATGGCGAGTTTGTCCTGCTCCAGCAGCCACTTGATACGCATGCGATGTTCATACTTGGCGACACGCGCCCCGGACTGGCTTACCTCGGCCACGAGTTTTCGCTGCCTCAGCGATTGCAAAGCTTCGCGCACCGCTTCCTCGTCCAGTGACATCACCGGCTCGCGGCTGGTTAGCTGGTTACAGCCATTGGTCAGGACATTTAACGATAAAGGATAGTTATCAGGCGTTAAGGCCTCTTTTTCTGCCAGTACACCCAACACCCGTATTTCTACCAAGTTGAGAATGTCATCGGAAACCGCTTGCTGGTCTTGCATGTCGCTCATCAACTGCTTACTCCACCAGCTTGTTCAATTGTTCGGGGTTGAACTTGTCTTTCTCCGGCACCGTTTCGCAATCGATCCCGGCAGCCTTAAGCGCCGCGATAATTTTCAAGATCTGGTCTTCCTGCGTGCTGGCATTATCGATCAAGCCGTGCAAGGCCTTTGAAAGCGGATCATCGGCATTGGGCGTCAGGCCATAAGCAGCAAACATGCGTGCCGCAGCCTGCTCTCTTGCACTCTCGGCATTTTTCTCCAGGATACGAGCCGGAATACCGACAGCAGTCGCACCCGGCGGCACCTCCTTGGAGACCACGGCATTGGAACCCACCTTGGCTCCTTCTCCGACGGTAAACGCACCCAGCACCTTGGCACCTGCACCGATGATCGCGCCACGACCCAGGGTAGGATGACGCTTGGAGCCACGGTGCAAAGACGTACCGCCCAGCGTGACACCCTGGTAGATGGTGCAATCGTCGCCGACTTCAGCCGTCTCGCCAATCACCACCCCCATGCCATGGTCGATGAAGACACGACGGCCTATGGTGGCACCTGGATGGATTTCTATGCCGGTTAAAGCGCGCGCCAGATGCGAAATGAAGCGTCCCAGCCATTTCCATTCGCGCTTCCAGCACCAGTGCGCCCAGCGATGCATGATGACCGCGTGCAAACCGGGATAACAGGTAATAACCTCCCAAGTACTTTTAGCGGCGGGATCACGGGCGATGATACTGTCAATGTCTTCGCGGATACGGCTGAACATAGGAATAATCGTGTATTGCTGAAGGCGTAATGGTAGCGTGTCCAGCGTCATTCTGCTGGACGACATAACGCAGCAGACAGAAAATTATGATTTGCGGAAACTGCGCTGGCGGCGAGCTTCGTAAAGGCAAACACCCGAAGCTACCGATACGTTCAGGCTTTCCACCGCCCCGGCCATGGGAATACTGGCGACGATATCGCAGGTTTCACGCGTCAGACGACGCATGCCTTCGCCTTCAGCCCCCATCACGATGGCCGTACCAACGGTGAAATCGACGTCATACATGGTCTGCTCGGCATCGTCGCTGGTACCGACCAGCCATACGTCGCGCTCTTTCAATTCGCGCATGGCGCGGGCCAGATTCGTCACCGTGATATAGGGCACGGTATCTGCCGCACCACTGGCCACTTTGGCTGCCGTTGCGTTCAGTCCCACTGCCCTATCCTTGGGAGCGATCACTGCATGCGCTCCCGCCCCATCTGCTACGCGCAGACAAGCGCCGAGATTATGGGGATCGGTCACACCATCGAGGATCAGCAGCATGGGCGGCCCCTCAATCGCATCCAGCAATTCATCCAGATTGCGTGCCAGCGAGATCTCGCCTGCCTTGGCCACTACGCCCTGGTGGCGATGGGAACCAGTCATATTGGAAAGACGCTGATCGTCGGCATGGATGATACGCACTTTGGCAGCTTGTGCTGCACGCACCAGGTCCTGCATACGCTTATCGTGGCGCTGCGCATCCACATAAATTTCTTCTACCGATGAGGCATCATGCCGCAACCGCGAAGTTACGGCATGGAAGCCGAATAAAAACTTGCTTTTCATCTTAGTGTTTCTTCCTGCTATTCTTAGCTGGCTTCTTCGCTGCGGATTTCTTGGAGGCAGTTCGGCTGGCGTGCGTAGACCGGCTGGTCTTGGCAGTCTTGCTTGCCGTCACCGGAGCCTTGCTGGGTGGGCGTGTTTTTTTTCTGGCAGCTTTCTTGGCCTTGGCCGGCGCTGCCTCACTCGCGCGCCGCGCCTCGCTCTTCAACTGCGCGCGTATGCTGGGCTCAGAGACCAGGCGCAAATCGATACGCCGCGCATCCAGATCCACCCGGCTGATCTGCACCGTTACGCGATCGGTCAGTTGATATCGGATGCCGGTACGCTCTCCGCGCAACTCGTGTCGCGCATCGTCGTATTGAAAATAATCGGCGCCCAGCTCAGTCAC
>JAEZLB010000150.1 GCA_023435945.1 Pseudomonadota bacterium
CATTTAACCCGCCAGAAAGCCAGCTATGCATGGCATGGAGCCGATTCAATTAACCAACCTTGTTCTCGTCGAGGATAACGAGGTTGTTGCACAAGTCTTGCAGCAGGCGCTCGTCGGGCTGCCAGACCTGCGCTTGGCGGCCAGGGTCGGTACGTTGGCGGATGGATGCAAACTTCTGAACGGGCCTCCTGCCGATGTCATGCTGACGGACCTGGGATTGCCGGATGGTTCGGGAGTGGATTTGATACGCGCTACCCGCCGCGCCTGGCCCGCCTGCCAGATCATGGTGTTGTCGGTATTCGGCGACGAAGCCAACGTCATCCGCTCGCTGGAGGCAGGCGCACAGGGCTATCTGCTCAAGGATATGCCGGCCGAGGATCTGGTGAAGGAAATCAGGGCCTTGCGCGACGGCGGCAGCCCTATCAGTCCCCGGATAGCACGCCATGTGCTCAATCGGCTCATCAGCACTGCTGCAGGATCGTTCGATGAAGCGGCAGCATCTGCTGTCACCATCAAAGACGCCTCGCTTTCAGCAAGAGAGACGGAAGTGCTCAATCACATTGCAAGAGGTTTTACGTACGACGAAATAGCGAAAAAAATGAACGTTTCCCGTCATACCGTTCTCACCTTTGTGCGGCGCATCTATATAAAGCTAGAGGCGCACTCCAAGATAGAGGCGATCAACATCGCGCGCAGTCGTGGCCTGGTCGATGGCTAGGCATTTATTCAGTTGCCTGCTCTTTGTTGCGCTGCTGCTGTTGCAGTGTTTCTCCGTTCGTGCACAAACCGGCGGTGCAGTGCATCTGCGCACGGCCGATATAGTGACGGTGCCCGGCGGCAGTTTTGATCCTCCAGGCACCGTACCGGCTATCGATGCCTCGGCGCTATCGTGGCGGAATGTTGCGCTGCCATATGTCATGCCACGTTCTCTTGCGCCTGTCGAGCAGGATGAGGTCCTCACTACCTGGTTGCGTTTCCCTGTCGATGCTTCGATTACGCAGAGCAAGTCTCCCTACCTGTATCTGCCGCGCTGGCAGACCATCGGCAAGATCGCGATCTATGTCAACGGCAGACTGGTCCAGCGTTCGGAGGGAGGGGTAGTCTGGAATGGCTACAACTATCCGCTGTGGGTATCGCTCTCCGTGCCCGACGGGCCGGCTCCGTCTGAAATCCTGATACGCCTGGACCATCCGAAAAGTGCAGGAGCTGCCATATCGACCGCATGGATAGGGGAGCGGGAAGCCTTACAGAACAATCGCGTCATCAGGCAGCTATTGCAGACCAAGGTGCCGGAAATCAGCAGTGCGGCATTTCTTCTTATCGGCGTATTCGCATTGGGTGTGTGGCTGAAGCGGCGACGTGAAACGATTTACTTGCTGTTCTTCCTTGCTTCGCTGATTTCCTATGTGCGCTGCCTGCACTATTACGTCGGTCTTGAGCCGCTGATCATTCCCGAAGCCTGGTTTAGCTGGCTGACGCTCAATAGTGCAGGTTTACTGGTGTTGACGGTGTACTCGTTTGCCTTTCGGATGCATGGCCGCCGTTACCCGCGACTGGAAATCAGCCTGGCGGTGCTCATTATGATTGCAATGCTCATCGCGCTGCCACCTTTGTCCGTGATCCCGGAAATCGCCAGCCTGTTGCCGCTCGCTTACCTGCTGGTGTTCGGCGTCGTCGTGCTGCTGTCCGTGGTCATGTGTTTTGCCTCCTGGCGCAGCCGGTCCATGGAAGGTCTGATGCTGTCGTTCTGGCAGCTGCTCAATATCCCGCTCATCATCCATGACTGGATGCTGCAGAACTATCTGATCAATATAGAGAGCCTATATCTATTGCCGTATTCGGTAATTGGTACCTGTTTCATCTTCATGGCGCTCGTGCTGCGCCGCTACCTGGGGGCGTTGAACGACATGGAGCAAGTCAACGTCCGGCTGGAGTCGCAGTTGCGGCAGCGCGAAGCGACGCTCGCTGAAAATTATGAAAAACTTCGTCATGCCGAGCGTCAGCAGGTGCTCAGCGATGAGCGCCAGCGCCTGATACGCGATATGCACGATGGTTTAGGCTCGTCGCTGACCAGCGCATTGATGGCGATTGAGCATCATCGCGTCGGCCAGCTCGACGTGGCGGAAGTGCTGCGGGAATGTATCGATGACTTAAGGCTCACGATCGACTCGCTGGAGCCACCAGATGCCGATCTGGGCCTGTTGCTGGCTTCGCTGCGTTATCGCCTGGGCTCCCGTATTGAGCAGGCTGGCATTGTCCTTCACTGGGAGATGGATGAAGAACTCCGGCTTGAATGGTTATCGCCTGGCAGCGCGCTGCAGATAATGCGGATGCTGCAGGAAATTTTCACGAATATTATCAAGCATGCGCAAGCCACGGCAATTCGGGTGGCGGGAACGAACCTCAGTGAGACAGTGCTTATCTCGGTGGAAGACAACGGTAAGGGCTTTACGGATGCATGTGCCTCGACAGGACGAGGCTTGGTTAATCTGAAACGCCGGGCCGAGCTACTGCAAGCATTGGTGCAATGGACGTCGCGACCTGGCTGTACCCGTTTCGAACTGATACTCCCCAAGCAGATCGACGCAGCATCAGGGAATGGGGATGCTTCTGCCTTTCATATCGACAGGCAATGCATGGTTAGACACGGCAAGGGGGCAGATGTCGCCGTGACCAGTGCTTGACCTTCGTGATCGATAGCAGATGGCTTCGTCCCCTGAATAAATAGCGGACGCTTGCAATCAATGCGCGAGCCGCCTTTTATATGGGAACGATGATTGCCTCGATGTCATGTACTCAAAAACCGCCCTATGCGCGCACCAGCACACTGCCGTACCAGGCAGTGAATAATCCCCATTTTTCACCGCGCTCCAAGCGAATCAGGAAGGACCAATCAAGCCGCCTTGCTCGCTTGGTCCTTCCTGCGCTGCAGTACGAATATTGGTTGTGCCCAGGACATGGTCTTGAGCTTTTTGCTGGTGATCAGTGTCAGCTCGGACGGATCGTAGACGTCGGTGTTATGCGTCAGCGGCGTCGTCATCAGGTACTGCGCATCCGTATTTTTCAGGAACTCGCCGACCAGCTGGATGTTGCGGATATCCAAGTGGGCGAAGGGTTCGTCGATGAAGACAAAACCGCCCGAGCCTTCATCGGTTTTCAGCAAGCCGATTAGCAGGATCAGCGACTTCATCACTTGCTGGCCGCCGGAGGCTTCGCCGTCGTTCATGCC
>JAEZLB010000169.1 GCA_023435945.1 Pseudomonadota bacterium
TAAGCCGGGTCATCGGAGTTCACCGTGGCAACGATGCCTGCATCGAGCAATTGCAGAAGATTATGCTGCTCCAGCCGATCGAATACGTGCAGCTTCACATTGGACAGCGGGCAGACCGTGAGCGGGATCTTCTCGCGCACCAGTCGCTCTACCAGCGCCTCATCCTCCACGCAACGCACGCCATGATCAATGCGCTCCGCCTTCAGCACGTCCAGTGCTGTCCATATATATTCCGGCGGACCTTCTTCTCCTGCATGTGCCACCACATGCAGGCCAAGTTCACGACAGCGAGCGAAAACGCGGGCAAATTTTTCCGGCGGATGCCCGCGTTCAGAAGAATCCAGCCCCACACCCAGCAACCCGCCCTGATACGGCAGGGCCTGTTCAAGCGTGGCGAAGGCCTCCTCCTCCGAAAGATGGCGCAGGAAACACATGATAAGACCGCTGCTCATGCCCCACTCGTGGCGTGCCTGCTGCAGCGCACGAGTCATACCCGAAAATACGGTACTGAATGCCACGCCACGTTCGGTATGCGTTTGCGGGTCGAAGAAAATTTCCGCATGCCGCACATGGTCCGCTTGGGCGCGCTGCAGATAGGCCCACGTCATGTCGTAGAAATCCTGCTCGTTCAGCAGCACGCTGGCGCCTGCATAATAAATATCAAGGAAGGACTGCAGATCGGTAAAAGCATAGGCCTGCCTCAACTGCTCCACATTATCCCAGGCAAGCGTGACCTGATTCCGGTGCGCCAACTGAAAAATCAGCTCCGGCTCCAGAGATCCTTCGATATGCATATGCAATTCCGCTTTCGGCATGCCATGTGCCAGGCTCAGCAGATGCTTGTTCATGTTCCCTCCGCGTTCATTCATCGGGTAATCAGGGAAATTGTAAGTGCAATTGAAAAAGAGCAGGCAGCATAGCTTCGTTGGCATACCTGAATAACTCAAAATAACTCTCTATCTTTTCTCGTTCCCTTCAGCGCACGAGAAAGTTTTGCTGCACGGGCTATCTCTCGTACAGAAATGCCAACTTTCTAGCCAGCTATTCTTTCCTGGGCGTTATCGCACTGACACACCCCTCCCCGGCAAGTGACACCCTGGAAAAGACAGGCAGCTTTGGGAATGCGGCGACAGGCCTGTTAGGAATCCGCCTACAAATCCAGAAGGATTCAGCCTAATGTTGGCGTAGGAAACTAGCCTTCTATACAACACCCTAAGTCATTGTTTTCAAATGAATAAATTGGTACTACACGCCTAGGAATTTTACCCGCAGCGCTTTTGACTTTTCTCAATGGTTGCAAATAGGATAGTCGTATGATTCTTCTCGTCAGCAACGCCCCTTTGAGCCTTTTTCCTTGACCCACTAGTTACCAGAGCGCAATGAAAATCGAAACCTCCACCGACCTCCTTATCAGCGACCTCGTCACCAACCTGCTGCCCATGACTGCCAGCGTCCGCGAAAAACATCTGTTGCGCGAAACGCTGAACAGTCTGGTTCGCCTAGCGAAATCCGAGCAAATTCTGGAAATGAAGAGCAATATCCGTCGCCTTACAGGCCCTCTTCCCGTCACCAGCGCGCGCGCGCGGTTCCGTGCCTCTTTTGGTGGGGCTAATGAAGTGTGCCAACAGAAATTCGAATTCATGAAGCCAGAATAAAGATTCGCGCTTCTGCCTTCTTAAACCCGTTTTCATTCTTGCCGCCTTTCCCTCCTTTTCACTCCTTTGTTCAAGGCGCCTCCGAGGCGCCTTTTTTTATTTGCATAAGCCCTTGCTAAAAGCATCAGCCCTAGGGGTAAAGCAGCGGATAGCAGGCGTGAAATGCCAAGTAAAAACCTTTTCTTTTTGCCGCTTGGTACAAGATTCACAAAATTTCCCTTGAGGAAATGATGAAAACCCTGGGGGATGGGGTCATCAATAATTTCTATGGGTAAAAATCTTTTCTGCCGGAACTATTTGCTGCCAGCAAGGTTCCTAGTGGGGTCTTTAACTTGCGCGCTGGAAATGACCAGTGTGCCCTGCTTGAGAAGAGAATCCCCATGCACCACACCTCCCGTTCCGCGTCGACTTCTGTTTCCACCCTGGCTGCCACCCTGTTGTCAGCCCTGCTCGTATCCGCCTGCGGTGGCGGTGGCGGCACGCCCACCACCGCAGCCAGCAGCGGTGCGCCGACCCCGGCTACCCCGGTAGTGACCGCTGGCGCCGATGCCGCCGCTACCACCCCGTATGGCCAGGATGCCAACCAGTACACGCTGACCTTTGCCGAAGAATTCAACGGCAACAGCCTGGACCGCAGCCTGTGGAATGACACCATCTGGTATGAACAACCCAATGCCACCCAGAATTATGCGGTGGAAGACGGCAAGCTCAAGATCTGGCCGCAGCGCGATGCGTCGGGCAAATTCTTTAACCGCACCATCGATACCGATGGCAAGTATTACCAGACCTACGGTTATTTCGAGATTGAAGCCAAGCTGCCGGCTGGCAAAGGCACCTGGCCGGCCTTCTGGCTGTTCAACCATATCGGCGATCGCCGTCCTGAAATGGATGTGATGGAAGCGTATGCCGGCGGTGCCGCACCGTGGGGCTTTACCGATGAACAGGGGGTGCGTCGCCCGCAAGCGTATGCCCCGACCGTCTGGAAAGGGGACCGCGAAGGCCAGCTGGTCGGAACCCGCCAGTACGATACCGGCATGGACTTGTCGACCAGCTTTAACAAGTATGCAGTGAAGTGGGAACCGAACAAGCAGACGTATTACTTCAATGGCAAGGAAGTGCTGACCCTGGAAACCACCATGAGCGATCCGATGTACCTGATGCTGGACTTGTGGTACGGCTCCGCGTCGGGCCAGCCGGATGATTCCACCCCGCAGGGCAAGGATAATTCCTTCGAAGTCAACTACGTGCGCGCATGGCAGTTTAAGTAATCATTCGCCCTATAAAAAAAGCGTTTATATAAAACAGCAACACCGTGATTTTGGCCGGCTTCTGCCGGCCTTTTTTATTGCCATTCCAAAACACCTCCCCCGGCAAACCATCTTGCGTTTGCTTAAAAGAACGCTTCTTTTCTCCAGAAAAACCTTACTTAAGTGTAAGCAATCATTTCCGAGCAGGAACTATTTATCTCAGGCAATGCCTATGGGAAAGTTCCTCTCAGGGAGAGGCGTTTAGCGATTTCAATTTTAATGGAACAGATTCATGTCTCACGCCGTACTTAACATCGGGACCATGCGCACCCTTTCCTGCGCAGTATTAGCAACTATCATGCTCGCCTCTTGCGGAGGCGGCGGATCGGGTGGCGGTGGTTCTACCGACGCCCCTACGCCTACTAATCCAACCACCCCAACGCCAACCAATCCTGGCAATCCGAGCACACCAGCGGATCCGACGCCGACTCCTACCCCAACACCGACGCCGACTCCAACGCCGGATCCTGCGCCTGCGCCGGCCGCAATCGGACCTTATGGTCATGATGCATCGCAATGGACAATGACCTTTGCTGATGAATTCAACGGCAACAGCCTGAACCGCAACCTGTGGAATGATGCGATCTGGTACGAGCAATCCAACGCAACCCAGAACTACGTGGTGGAAGACGGCAAACTCAAGATCTGGCCGCAGCGCGATGCGTCTGGCAAATTCTTTAACCGCACCATTGATACCGATGGCAAGTATTACCAGACTTACGGCTACTTCGAAATGGAAGCCAAGCTGCCGGCTGGCAAAGGTACCTGGCCGGCCTTCTGGCTGTTCAACCATGACACCGGCGCGCGGCCCGAAATCGACATCATGGAAGCCTATGCCGGCGGTAGCCGCGATTCATGGTGGTCCGACGGCAATAACAACCCCGTCAATTTCGGTGCAACCCTGTGGCGCGATAACGGCGGTGCTGAAAACCATATCGGCGAAACCAAGCTGCGCGATCACAGCCGGTGGTCGGCTGGCGTGCGATTGGATCAGGGCTTCCACAAGTATGCCGCATTCGTCGAACCCGATGGCGTGACCTTCTATTTCGATGGCCAGCAAATGGGCAACAAGATCCGCACCAACTACTACAACATGCGCATGTACATCCTGTTGGATCTGTGGTTTGGCTCGGCTTCCGGACAGCCTGACAATACGACTCCGACCGGCAAGGGCAACTCTTTCGAGATCAACTACGTCCGTGCATGGCAGAAGAAGTAAACCTCCCTGCGCATTGAGCATGTAAAGACCAAGGCCGGCACCATGCCGGCCTTGCTTATTCCGCTTATGGATAAATGCATCCTGACAGCATCAGGCATTTATCCCCCCGAGCTTATCCCTACCCCAGCAATTCAATTCCCTCCAGCGTCTGCGCGCACTGTTCGCGTATCACTTTCACAAAATCGGCAACATAAGGTTTTTCATCCAGCGCGCGCGGCACCGACAGATACAACTCATTCCACAAACCCTTGGCGCCAATCCGCTTGGCAATCACATAGTCGTAATCCACGTAATTCCTGATGCCCCAGTTCGGCAGTGCCGCCACGCCGCGCCGGCTTGCCACCAACTGCAATATCGCCACCGTCAGCTCGGTCGTCCTTCGCTCGAACCTGATCTTCGCCGGCTTCAGCACTTCCCGTATCAGGTCGATGCGTTCTTCGGGCACAGGATACGTAATCAGCGTCTCGCCGGAAAAGTCTTTCGCCTCCAGACGCCTGCGATGCTGCAAGGGATGCTTGGGTGGC
>JAEZLB010000173.1 GCA_023435945.1 Pseudomonadota bacterium
TCGCGAAGATCAGGCCGAACCGGTTGCCCAGCTCCACGCTCGCGTCCTGCGCACGCATGTTGATGGGCACCAGGGCTCGTATGGAAAGCCCATCGATGCAAGCGCCCGTCATACGCAGGTACTGGCCGATCGCTCCGGCGGTACTCGAAAGCAGTACGTCGTTGACGGTGCAGTCGAGTGCATGAGCAATGACTTTCACCTCATCGAGCTTGAGCGCTTTGCCCCAGGCCGCCTGCTTGTGGATGCACAAGGTTTGGCGCAATGGAGTAGGCGGGTCTTCCGGCAGTAGTGCGATCCGTGCGAGTTCCGCCGATGCGGCCGAGACCTGGCGGGCGAGCGCGGCGGTTTCGGCAGGATGAGCCAACGCACTCATGCCGCTCGATAGGAGACTCGTCACACCATGGGTGACGCGCTCCACGGTGTCGACCAGCGCACCGAGCAGCGGGACACCTTCGACAACTGGGTCCGCCGCCGGCGTCTCGAGGGCGCGAGGGTCCGTGCCGGCTTCATCGCTCAGCGTTGCGAGCACGCGCAGCAGAGCCATGCCATCGGCATAGCAATGATGAAACCGCGCGATGATTACGCTGCCACGGCGGTAATGCTCGATGAGATGGATCTGCCACAGAGGATGCCGTCCGTCGAGCTGAGTGCTGGCCAGCTCGCTGACCGCTGCCTCGAGATGTCGCTGGCCCGAGCGCGGTGGCAGTGTCAATCGGTGGACGTGTGACTCGAGTGCAAACAGGGAATCCGTTTCCCATCGCGTGCCAATCGCATCGCTGCGCGGGATGTCGCGGAAGCGCTCGAACCTGAGCAGGCGGGACTCCAGCGTCCGATAGACCTGCTCGTAACGCACAGGCTTCGCGAGCATCATCACTCCGACGATCATCATCGGATTGGTCGGCCGCTCCATGCGAAGCCAGGCCATATCGAAGCCGGACAGGGATTGGCGTAGCAGAGGCATTGTGTGCTCGCAGCGGCGATCGGTGCGATCGCGCTGACGCTAGCGCATGCGAACGACCGGGAATACCGCGTTTCTCCGGCACCTGCTAGGGGCTACTCCGCATGCCGATCGACCGGGCGCGCAAGTAGCCTGCATCGACAGACCCCCTCGGTCACTTTCACGCATTCGATACGCGAGATTGCATGGGATATCTCGTTACAGGCGCGACCGGATTCATCGGTCGTTATCTGGTGAAAGAGCTGCTGCCCTATGCGGAAGGAAAGCCCATCTACGTAGTCGTTCGCCGTGGTTCGGCTGCACGGCTCGAAGAACTGCGCAGCTGGTGGAATGCACGCGAAAGCGAAGTCATCGCAATCGAGGGGGATCTCACGGCGTCGCTGTGCGGAGTGAGCGAGATGGATCGCGCCCGAATGCGCGGTCAAATCGAGCACTTCATCCATCTTGCCGCACTCTACGACCTCAACGCTCGCGCTGCCGAGTTCGAGGACGCCAACGTGCTTGGCACCCGCAATGCGCTCGCCCTTGCGAGCGACTTACACAGTGGGTGCTTTCATCTGTGCAGCTCGATCGCCGCCGCCGGTCGCTATGCGGGGGTTTTCCGCGAGGAATTGTTCGATGAGGCTTACGGCTTCGATCACGCCTACTTCCGAACGAAGCATGAGTCCGAGGCCATCGTACGTCGCGAAGCCCGGATCCCATGGCGAATCTTCCGGCCGGCCATGGTCGTGGGTCACTCCGAGACCGGACACATCACAAAGTCGGATGGACCCTACCACCTGTTCAAGACGCTGCAGACCCTGCGCAGGAGCCTACCCGCATGGGTGCCGATCGTCGGTATCGAAGGCGGGTACGTGAACGTCGTTCCGGTCGATTACGTCGCGAAGGCGATGTCGCACTTGATCCGGCTTCCGGGCCTGAACGGGCGCTGCTTTCATCTCACGGACCCGCAGCCGAGGCGCGCGGGGGAGCTATTGAATCTTTTCGCGCGTGCCGGCCACGCACCGATGATGGCGGTACGGCTCGATGAACGGTTGCTCCGGTTGGTTCCTGCTGAAATTTCTGCGGCGCTCGAACACTACCCGCCATTACGCGGCATCGTGGAGCAATTGCTGGATGATCTGCGGCTGCCTCGCGAGGTGCTGCGCTTCCTCGATCTGCCGACACTGTTCGATAGTACGCAGACGCGCCTTCTGCTGGAGGCGGCGGGCATCCGGCTGCCGCCGCTCGAAAGTTATGCCTGGCGACTGTGGGACTACTGGGAGCGCAACCTCGACCCGGATCTTTCCATCGACCGCTCACTGCGAAACGTAGCGAGCGGCAAGCGGATCATGATCACCGGAGGCAGTTCCGGGATCGGACGCGCCACTGCGCTCATGCTGGCGCAAGCCGGCGCCCGGGTCATACTGGTGGCCCGCGATCCGATAAAGCTCGAGGCCACGCGGGCGGAGATCTGCGCGGCAGGTGGCAGCGTACGCGCATGTGCGTGCGATATCACCGATCCATCGGCGTGCGCTCAACTCGTGAAGCAGGTGAATGAGGAGTTTGGCGGCCTCGATGTGCTCATCAACAATGCCGGCCGCTCCATTCGGCGCTCGATCTCGATTTCCTACGAGCGCTTGCACGATTTCGAACGGCTGATGCAGCTGAACTATTTCGCGGCCGTGCGGCTCACGCTCGCGTTCCTGCCGAACATGGCGATGCAGGGAGGTGGCCACGTCATCGTCATCTCTTCGATCGGTGTGCTGAGCAATGCGCCGAGATTCGCCGGCTATGTCGCTTCCAAAGCGGCACTGGAAGCGTTCGCCCGGTGCGCGGCGTCGGAGTATCGCAATCAGCATGTCAGCTTCACTGTCGTGAACATGCCGTTGGTGCGCACGCCGATGATCGAACCCACCCACGTGTACGATGAGGTTGCAGCGCTGTCCGTACACGAAGCGGCAGCGCTCGTTGCCGATGCCATGATCCGCAAACCGCCCCGGGTTCTGTCGCGATTGGGAATGGTGGCACAGGCACTCGAAGTGTTCGCCCCGCGATTTGCCGATGTGCTCAACAGTGCCTACTACGAAATGTTTCCCGATTCGTCCGCGGCAAGGGGTGAAATCGGCCCAGATACACCGCCCACACAGGACGCCAAAGCGCTCGCCGCACTCCTGCGAGGGATGCACTGGTGATGCGCTTGTCAGAGACGACCCGTTCGCAGCATGAGCTCGAGGATTCGCCCGGCCAGGCGTCCCCCATAAGGGGGATACATCAGTGACGTCATCGAGAAGCGGCTTTGGCGAAAGACGCTGCGCGCCTGCGAGAACGTTCGAAATCCCTCGGCGGCGTGGTATCGGCCCATTCCCGACGCGCCCACGCCACCGAAAGGCAGATCGTCCTGTACCACATGCAGCATCGTGTCGTTGATGGTGACGCCACCGGACGATACCTGCGTGAGGAGGGCGCCGCGGCGTCGCTCGTCATCATCGAAGAGGTAGAGCGCGAGCGGCCGGGCATGAGCGTTGATGTACCCGATCGCTGCATCGAGGGATGTGTAGCCGATGATCGGCAGGATCGGGCCGAAGATTTCCTCGTGCATGATCTGCATGTCGCGAGTGGGGTCGAGGAGAAGAAGCGGCGGAAAGTATCGGGAACTGCCGTTGGGCACAGAATCGAGCAGCGGGACGGTGCGTGCGCCGAGTTGCTGTGCGTCCTGCAGCAAGCGC
>JAEZLB010000217.1 GCA_023435945.1 Pseudomonadota bacterium
CAGTTTGCCGGTGGAAGTGAGATGCAGGGGGGCATGGCCACCGACCGCACGTACGACCTGCATGCCGGAGCGCTCGGAGTAGGCGCGGTCGATGTAGACGATCTCATCATGCTGGCGTACCGAGAGGTTGACGGCCTGCTGGGTGCGCTGATGCAGGGCGCGCATGAAGCCCTGCGCCGCTTCGCGTACATTCAGGCGGCTTTTGACGATAGTGCCCAACTCCAGCAGGCGCATACCGAGGCGATAAGAGCCGGAATCGGTGCGCTCCACGAAGCGCTTGGCCACCATGTCATTGAGAATGCGGTGAGCGGTAGAGGGATGCAGGCCGGTGAGCGCGGAGATGTCCTTGAGGCTGACCGGGTCGGGGAAATCAGCCAAGACATCCAGCAGGGTGACCATCCGTTCTATGACTTGTATGGAGGCCTTGTCGTTTTCTACAGCGGTATCCGTCTTCATTGATATTCAGCGATGCCTTGCAATGGGAAGGGTTTATACCACATTGTGAAAAATGGGGCAAAGCTGAAGTTTTTCCAAAAATCATTGATTCAGTTGTGTATTCTTGCATTGCATTAATTAATCAAAGCGCGATAATGCTGAGGTCGTGGCGTCGTTATCCTCGGCTTCCCCTACCTTCTCAGCCCTCCTGTGCATGAACCATAGGCGGGCATCAGCAGAAAGCACTCAACATGGCAGTCATTACAACCATTGAAGATCTGCGCCGGCTTGCGCAGAAGCGGGTTCCCCGCATGTTTTACGATTACGCCGATTCCGGTTCCTGGACTGAGTCGACTTACCGAGCCAATACCACGGATTTCAGCCGTATCCAGTTTCGCCAGCGTGTAGCGGTCGATATGCGCAACCGCAATCTTGCCACCACCATGGTCGGGCAAGAGGTAGCTATGCCGCTGGCGATTGCGCCGACCGGACTGACCGGCATGCAGCACGCGGATGGGGAGATCCTCGCCGCCCGCGCAGCGGAAAAGGCTGGCATTCCCTTTACGTTGTCGACCATGAGCATCTGCTCTATCGAAGACATCGCGGAAAATACCGGCAAGCCTTTCTGGTTCCAGGTGTATTTCATGCGCGACCGTGAGTTCATGCAGCGTCTGGTGCAACGCGCCAAGGCGGCAAACTGCTCCGCGCTGGTGCTGACACTGGATTTGCAGATCTTGGGGCAGCGTCACAAGGACATCATCAATGGCTTGTCCGCGCCACCGAAACCCACGCTGCGCAACATCATCAATCTCATGACCAAGCCGCGCTGGTGCATGGGCATGCTGAAGACCAGGCGCCATGGTTTCGGCAATATCGTCGGTCATGCGACCAATGTTTCCGATTTGACCTCGCTGTCGTCGTGGATTGCCGAACAGTTTGATCCGGCATTGTCCTGGGATGACGTGAAATGGTTGCGCGATAACTGGGACGGCAAGCTGATCATCAAAGGCATCATGGATGTGGAGGATGCTTATCTTGCCGCCAAGAGCGGTGCCGATGCCATCATCGTGTCCAACCATGGCGGTCGCCAGCTCGACGGCGCGCAGTCCGCCATCACGGCCTTGCCGGCCATCGTCGAAGCGGTCGGCAATCAGATCGAAATCCATCTGGACAGCGGCATACGCTCCGGCCAGGATATCCTGAAGGCACTGGCACTGGGCGCGCGCGGCACCTACGTGGGGCGGGCTTTCCTGTATGGATTGGGTGCGATGGGCGAAGAGGGCGTTACGCGCTGCATAGAAATCCTGCGCAAGGAGCTCGATGTAACACTTGCCCTATGTGGCCAGACCGATGTCACCAAGATTGACAAGCGTATCCTGGTGCCGGGCACTTACTAGACATCGTCAGCCCCGGTTGTGTCATCCCCGGAATAAAAAATGGCAGCCTTTGGGGCTGCCATTTTTGAGTCGGTGCCTGCAGGTGCGTTACTTCATATTGCGCAGCGCCGCAGCGCACTCGCGTACCAGCACCGGGCCGCGGTAGATCAGGCCGGTATAAATCTGCACCAATGAAGCGCCCGCCTTAACCTTGACCTTGGCATCGTTGCCCGACAGGATGCCACCTACGCCAATGATGGGAATGGCATCTCCCAATTCTGCGTGCAAGGCTGCAATCACGGCATTCGATTTCTCGAACACGGGAGCGCCGGACAGACCGCCGGTTTCTTCGGCATGCGGCAAACCCTGCACCGCTTCGCGCGACAGCGTGGTATTGGTTGCGATCACGCCATCCATCTTGTGTCTCAGCAGGGCATCGGCAATATTCTTGATCTGTTCATTGTCGATGTCGGGAGCGATCTTGAGCGCGACTGGCACATAGCGCTTGTGCTTGTCCGCAAGGCGTTGCTGCGCATCCTTCAATTGCGCCAGCAACCCATCCAGTTCCGACGCCCCCTGCAACTGGCGCAGGTTCTTGGTGTTGGGTGAGGAAACATTGACGGTCACATAGCTGGCGTAGGGATAGACTTTTTCCAGGCAATGCAGGTAATCGTCGGCCGCCCGCTCTATCGGCGTGTCTGCATTCTTGCCGATATTGAGTCCGAGGATGCCCATCTTCTCCTGAAAGAAGCGCGAGGCCTGCACATTGGCAACAAAGGCCTCCACGCCCTGATTGTTGAAGCCGAGACGATTGATGATGGCGTTGGCCTGTGGCAGTCGGAACAGTCGTGGCTTCGGATTGCCGGGCTGGCCACGCGGCGTGACGGTGCCGATTTCCAGGAAGCCGAAACCCAGCGCTGCCAGTCCGTCAATGTAGGAGCCGTCCTTGTCCAGACCGGCAGCCAGGCCTACCGGATTGGGAAAGTGCAATCCCATCACGGTGCGCGGATCGGGCAGGGGCTTGCAGATCGCATTGGTCAATCCCAGGCGGGCTGCCTGCTTTAGCGCAGGCAGCGTGAGGGAGTGCGCGGTTTCTGCATCCAGCGCAAATAACAAGGAACGGGCGAAGGGATAAATCAGTT
>JAEZLB010000159.1 GCA_023435945.1 Pseudomonadota bacterium
TCCTTGTCGGCATACCAGTCATGCCAGGTCTCGGTGGAGAACATCTTGCCGTCGACCGTGATGACCTGCTCGATAGGCAGCACGTATTTCTTGGCGAAGGCAAAATCGCGTTCGTCGTGGGCGGGAACGCCCATCACCGCGCCGTCGCCATAACTCATCAGCACATAGTTGCCGACCCAGACTTCCACCTGCTTGCCGGTCAGCGGATGGGTGACGAACAGGCCGGTAGGCATGCCTTTCTTTTCCATCGTCGCCATGTCGGCTTCGATGACGCTGCCTTTTTTGCATTCTTCGATGAAGGCGGCGAGTTCCTTGTTGTTTTTCGCGGCAAAGCTTGCCAGCGGGTGTTCCGCAGCCACGGCGCAGAAGGTGACGCCCTTGATGGTGTCGGCACGGGTGGTGAAGACCCACAGCTTGCCGTCATTGATTAACTGCTCGCCATCGCGGATATCGTGGGTAAACGCGAAACGCACACCGGTGGACTTGCCTATCCAGTTGGATTGCATCAGGCGCACGCGCTCCGGCCAGCCTGGCAGGCCGTTATCCACATGCTCCAGCAGTTCCTCTGCATAATCGGTAATGCGCGCGTAGTACATCGGGATTTCGCGCTTTTCGATCAGCGCACCCGAACGCCAGCCGCGTCCGTCGATGACCTGCTCGTTGGCCAGTACGGTCTGGTCTACCGGATCCCAGTTCACAGTACCGGTTTTTTTGTAGATGATGCCTTTTTCCAGCATCTTCAGGAACATCCACTGGTTCCACTTGTAGTACTCGGGTTTGCAGGCCGTCATCTCGCGCGACCAGTCGATCGCCAGACCCATGGCCTGCATCTGCTGCTTCATGTAATCGATGTTGGCGTAAGTCCATTGTGCCGGCGGCACGCCATTGGCCATGGCTGCATTCTCTGCCGGCATGCCGAAGGCATCCCAGCCCATGGGCATCAGGACGTTGTAGCCGTTCATGCGCAGGAAACGGTACATCACGTCATTGATCGTATAGTTGCGCACGTGACCCATGTGCAGCTTGCCGGACGGGTAGGGCAACATGGAGCAGGCATAGAATTTTTTCTTGTCCTGTCCATTCTTGTCTTTGGCGTGCTCAACGGCACGATAGGCATCGGTGGCTTTCCAGTGATCTTGCGCCGCTTTTTCCACGTCGGCGGGGATGTATTTCTCTTGCATGACGGCTGCTGCCAAAAAAGGGATATAAACCGGCCATTATACCGGGGAGGCAGGCGCCATAGCTTGCGCACGCGTTGATTCTTGGGTAATCGTCATTCGCACCGAAGGCCGGCCTGCCGGAAAACGGCCTTATTTCCGGTCGGGAGAGGAAGTCGGGGCAGTGACAAAGCCGATTTTGGTCAGGCCATGGTTCTGTGCGGCCGCCATGACCTGCGCAATAGCTTCGTAGCGGGTTGCCTTGTCGGCGTGCAGTTGCAGTTCGGGTTGTGGCATGGTTTGGGCCGCCAGGGATAGTCTCGATGACAATTCATCCAGGATTATCGGCGTTTCATTCCAGTAGGTGACGCCATGGCCGTCAATCGCTATAACGATGGCTTGGGTTGCCTGTGGTGCCGGAGTGACTTCGGCGGCTGGCAGATCCAGGCGTATGGCATGCGTAAACAGCGGTGCGCCGATAATGAAGATCACCAGCAGCACCAGCATGACATCCACCATGGGCGTGACGTTAATTTCCGACATTGGTTGTGCCGGTTTGTCCTGGTTGAATCTGCCGAAGCTCATCGTGAATCCCTTGAGTGTCAGTCCTGTTTGGCGACACGCGCGTCCAGGGTCAGGTGGGCATGCAGGTCATGGGCGAAGGCATCGAGTTCCGCCAGCGTCACGCGATTGACGCGGGTGAAGGCGTTGTAAGCGAGGACCGCAGGAATGGCAACGGCCAGGCCGGCGGCTGTCATGATCAGCGCTTCGCCTACCGGGCCTGCGATCTTGTCAATTTGTACCGTTCCGCTGGCCGATACCGCTGCCAAAGCATGATAAATGCCCCAGACAGTGCCGAGCAGGCCTACAAAAGGAGCGGTTGAGCCTATGGAAGCCAGGATGGTCAAGCCATTTTCCAGGCGAGCGGAGACACGATTGATTTCCTGGCGCAGCGTGCGGGTGATCAGTTCGCCGGGATCGGAAGCTGCATTCAGCGAATCTTCCTGGGGCTTGATGTTGGCTGCCTGAACGCTTTGGGCGGCAAGCGGCGTATAGACCCTTTCCGGATCGGCAGTCTTTACCTTGTCGATGGCTTCGGCGAGAGTGGGGGCTGTCCAGAAACGTTCCAGCGCTGCGGCGCTGCGGCGGATGCGCCAGGCGCTCCATCCCTTGGAAAGGATGTAATACCACGATAACAGCGACATCCCTAGGAGTAGGTAAGCAACAGAATGGCTGATGGCATCGCCTTGCGCCCAGAAGTGCGCAAGACTGAGGCCGAGATTCGCAACAGTGAGATCCATGCTTTATCGGGAAGAGGACATGAATCAGGAAGTGTAAAGGCATTGCACGCGGGAAACTAGTAGGCAGCGAGCGGACTGTTGCGCGCCGTCGCCAGTCTTGCGTTACTGCGTGCGTCAGGGGACGGGTGCTAGATGAGGAAGAAGGATGAATTCCGATAGAGGCACAATGCGCAATAATGTCATTCCCTTGCCAGTACAGAGAGTGGCCGCCCCAAGAAAATCGCCCCGGCTTTTTAGTGGGCCGGGGCGAATGAGGGATGTTTCTGTGTTGATGGCAGTTTTACCGCAGTCCCAGCACATCCTGCATGTCATACAGGCCGCTTGCCTTGTCCGCCAAGAAGCGTGCCGCACGCAGGCTGCCATGCGCATAGGTCACGCGGCTGGCAGATTTGTGGGTGATTTCGATACGCTCGCCTATGCCAGCAAACAGCACCGTGTGGTCACCGACGATGTCGCCGCCGCGAATGGTCGAAAAGCCAATGGTGGAGGGTTCACGTTCGCCTGTCACGCCTTCACGGGCAAAAACGCCCACTTCCTTCAGGTCGCGACCCAGCGCATTGGCGATCACTTCGCCCATTTTCAGCGCCGTGCCTGATGGCGCATCGACCTTGTGGCGATGGTGGGCTTCGATGATTTCGATGTCGTAGTCTTCGGAGAAGCTCTTGGCAGCCATTTCCAGCAACTTCATCGTGACATTCACACCCACGCTCATGTTGGGGGCGAATACGATGGCAATTTTTTTCGCGGCTTCAGCGATTGCCGCCTTGCCGGCTTCATCGAAACCAGTGGTGCCAATGATCATCTTGATGCCATGCGCAGCACAGTATTCCAGGTGCTTGAGGGTGCCTTCCGGACGCGTGAAATCGATCAGATATTGTGCGCCTGCCAAGCCCTTGGCGAGGTCGGATTCTATGCTGACGCCTGCGGGAGTGCCCAGGAATGCGGCGGCATCGCTGCCGATGGCGGGAGACTCGGGAATATCCAGTGCGCCGCTCAATACAGCGTCAGGAGCATTCTGGATGGCTTCGATCAGCATGCGGCCCATACGGCCGGAGGCGCCTGCTACGGCGATTTGCAAGGAACTCATTGAAATAATCCGGATTATTTATTGTTGGCTGCGTTATCCGACAGCAGGTCTAGGAAATCGCGTTCGGTCGGCAGGCCGCCACCCTCGATACGGGCCACGCGGTCGTTCTCAAAATGAATGGTAACGCGGCTGGAGATCACTTCGCCATTGCCTTTTTGCAGGCGGAAGGGATAATCCCAGCGGTTGGCATGGAAAATATCCGTCAGTAGCGGTGTGCCCAGCACAAAGCGCACTTGTTCTCGCGTCATGCCCACTTTCAGTTGCTGCATCATTTCCTGGGATATGAAGTTGCCCTGCTGAATATCGGGTTGATATGGAGTCAAAAATCCCAGTATCCGTCGCTCCTGCACCGTTTGCACGCCATCCGTTGCAGCCCCTGCAGGCTCCGCGACTTGTTGCTTGGAAGCGCAGGCACCCAGGGCCAACACGCACAAGAGTGCAGAAAAGCGCAACACCCGGGAGGTTTGACGATTAGACATAATCAGAGTAATAAGAAGGATCAAAGTATTTGAGCAAGCTACTCAAACGCTATATGATAAAGCAGATAGTGCGACACGTGTGTCGCGTTGTGCCGCTCTGCCGGCAAAACTTGAAGCAGTACCCTTCTCCGCA
>JAEZLB010000346.1 GCA_023435945.1 Pseudomonadota bacterium
ACTTCAGGTGCGAGCGACACGATTTTCATGAAGCGCTCACTACGCAGCTCACGCGTAACCGGTCCAAAAATACGAGTACCGATAGGCTCCAGCTTGTTGTTCAGCAGCACGGCGGCATTGCCGTCGAACTTGACCAGCGAGCCATCCTGGCGACGAACACCCTTGGCGGTACGGACCACCACGGCGTTGTAGATCTCGCCCTTTTTAACGCGACCACGCGGCGCTGCGGACTTGACGGTGACTTTAATCACGTCGCCGATACCGGCATAGCGGCGCTTGGAACCACCCAGCACCTTGATGCACATGACTTCACGTGCACCCGTGTTGTCGGCTACTTCGAGCCGGCTCTCAGTTTGAATCATGATTTCTCTTTCCCAACTTAATCCGCCCTCCGCACAATGCGGCGCAGCGGTCAGTCTTGGTCCCGCCGACACGCGGCCTGATGGTTACGCGCCGATTGGGTGGACGATTTTTCAAAATTAACGGCATGAACCAGCCACACCGCGAAATTCATTTCCCACTCTTCCGATAAACAGAAGAACGAAGCCCGCCATTATCGCAACAAAATGGCGGGCATGCAAGCACTAATTACACTTCTTGTGCAGCCTGCACGACACGGGTAACTACCCATGCCTTGGTCTTCGAAATGGGACGACCTTCCTGGATCTCGACAGTATCACCTGCCTTGACCTGGTTGGACTCGTCATGAGCATGATACTTCTTGGACTGGCTGATGATCTTGCCGTACAAGGGATGCTTGACGTGACGCTCGATCAGCACAGTGACCGTCTTGTCCATTTTGTCGGACACGACTTTACCGACCAGCGTACGCTGGAGGGATTGTTTCGCTGTTTCGTTCATTGCTGGGCGCCCTTCTGGTTCATGACCGTCTTCACGCGGGCGATGTCGCGCCGCACTTTCTTCAGTTGAGACGTATTGTTCAGTTGTTGCGTTGCCAATTGCATGCGCAGGCTGAATTGGGCCTTCAGCAGTTCATGCAACTCCTTGGTGAGCGCTGCCTGATCTTTGTCTCGGAGTTCGGATGCTTTCATGATTTACTCCAATTATTGGCCAACTTGGCGAACGACAAAGGTCGTGCCCAGCGGCAGTTTGGCAGCAGCCAGGCGGAACGCTTCGCGTGCCAGAGACTCTGCGACGCCGTCCATTTCGTACAGCACTTTGCCGGGACGAATTTCAGCGACGTAGTACTCCGGATTGCCCTTACCGTTACCCATACGAACTTCAGCAGGTTTCTGCGAAATTGGCTTGTCCGGGAAAACGCGGATCCAGATACGGCCGCCACGTTTGATGTGACGAGTCATCGCGCGACGCGCTGCTTCGATTTGACGAGCAGTGATGCGACCGCGTACCGTAGCCTTCAGACCGAATTCGCCAAACGACACGGCTGTACCAGCTTCGTGAGAAATGCCGGTGTTACGGCCTTTCTGTTCTTTACGATATTTTCTGCGGGAAGGTTGCAGCATGTTTATTCTCCTGCCTTATCTGCCGGGGCTGCGCCTTCCGGCTTCTTGGCGCGAACACGTTTGGCAGCAGGTGCGCCTGCGCCAGGTGCAGCAGGCTGAGCGCCATCTGCACGCTTGGCACGCGGAGCACGCGCTCCCGGCTTGCCGTCGTCACGACGCGGCGCACGACGTTTTTTGTCGTCGTCAACTGCTACGTCGATGGTCGGGGCTTCGCCGCTTGCCAGACGATCGCCTTTGTAAACCCATACCTTAATGCCGATGATGCCGTAGGTGGTTTCAGCTTCACCGAAACCGTAGTCGATATCAGCGCGCAGGGTATGCAGAGGCACACGGCCTTCGCGATACCATTCGCTACGAGCGATCTCGATGCCATTCAGGCGGCCTGCCGACATGATCTTGATACCCTGAGCACCCAAGCGCATAGCGTTCTGCATCGCGCGCTTCATCGCGCGGCGGAACATAATGCGTTTTTCCAGCTGCTGAGCGATCGAATCAGCGATCAGTTGAGCGTCGATTTCCGGCTTACGGATTTCTTCGATGTTGACGTGCACAGGCACACCCATCATCTTCGACAATTCCGTTTTCAGAACTTCGATGTCCTCACCCTTCTTGCCGATGACCACACCAGGACGCGAGCTGAAAATGGTGATACGTGCGTTCTTGGCAGGACGCTCGATCAACACACGGCCAACGGAGGCATTCTTCAGTTTCTTCTTGAGGTAAGCACGTACTTTCAGGTCTTCGTTCAGCATGTCGGCAAAATTCGTATTGCCTGCATACCAACGGGAACCCCAGTTACGCGTAACCGCAAGACGGAAACCGGTCGGATGAATTTTCTGTCCCATCGTGACTCCTTAGTTACCGACAGTCACGTAAATGTGACAGGTTTGTTTGGAAATACGGTCTCCACGGCCTTTGGCGCGTGCGGTGAAACGCTTGAGAACCGCCCCTTTTTCAACGTAAATCGTCGTGACTTTCAGCTCGTCGATGTCGGCACCGTCATTGTGCTCAGCATTGGCGATTGCAGATTCCAGCACCTCTTGATGAGGCCGGCACCTTTTTTGGGGCTGAACGCCAGGATATTCAGCGCCTGATCGACTTTTTTGCCGCGGATCAGGTCAGCAACCAGACGACCCTTCTGGGCCGACAGGCGTGCACTGCGGAGAGTAGCTTTAGTTTCCATCATCTCACCTTATCTCTTGGCCTTCTTGTCTGCAGCGTGACCCTTGAACGTACGGGTCAGCGCAAACTCGCCCAGTTTGTGACCGACCATGATTTCGGACACATAGACCGGCACATGCTGCTTACCGTTGTGTACAGCAATCGTCAGGCCGATGAAGTCTGGCAGGATTGTCGAACGACGCGACCAAGTCTTGATAGGCTTTTTGTCCTTGTTGGTCTGCGCGGTTTCGACTTTTTTCAGCAAATGGGCGTCACAGAACGGCCCTTTTTTTAGCGAACGTGTCATGTGTTACCCCTTATTTCTTGCCGCGACGCGAGACGATCATAGAAGACGTACGCTTGTTGCTGCGAGTCTTCTTGCCTTTGGTCTGCTGGCCCCATGGCGACACCGGATGACGACCTGCAGCGGTCTTACCTTCACCACCACCGTGCGGGTGATCGATCGGGTTCATCACAACACCGCGAACGGTCGGGCGGATACCGCGCCAACGCATTGCACCAGCTTTACCGATTTTGCGCAGGTTATGCTCGCCGTTACCGACTTCACCAACGGTCGCACGGCATTCGATATGAATGCGGCGAACTTCGCCAGAGCGCAGACGAACCTGAGCGTAAGTGCCTTCACGTGCCATCAGCACCACCGCCGCACCCGCGGTACGTGCGATTTGCGCGCCTTTACCAGGCAGCATTTCTACGCAGTGCATCGTGGTACCGACCGGAATGTTACGGATAGGCAGGCAGTTACCAGCACGGATAGGTGCTTCAGCGCCGCTCATCAGTTGATCGCCAACGGATACGCCTTTAGGAGCGATGATGTAGCGACGTTCGCCGTCTGCGTAGCACAACAAAGCAATGTGCGCGCTACGGTTCGGATCGTATTCCAGACGCTCAACTTTGGCAGGAATGCCATCCTTGTTGCGACGGAAGTCCACTACGCGATAGTGCTGCTTGTGGCCACCACCGATATGACGGGTAGTGATATGACCGTTGTTGTTACGACCGGCAGTCTTGGACTTTTTCTCCACCAGTGCGGCGAAGGGACGGCCCTTGTACAGATCGGAATTAACGACTTTAACCAGGCCACGACGGCCAGGTGATGTCGGTTTGACTTTTACGAGCGCCATTATTTAGCCTCCTCGGTAAAGGCGATTTCCTG
>JAEZLB010000393.1 GCA_023435945.1 Pseudomonadota bacterium
GCATAGTGCCGGACGCTCGTGTGGGGCTTGATCACACCAGCTGCGATTGTCGCAGGATTTGTCACCGCTTTGGCTTCAGGCTTGTAAAAATGAAGGATTTCCGAAGGCCAATAGGAAGGCTGAAGCAGGCGCAGCAGCCTTGGGGCCGAGGCGGCAAACGCAGCAAAACATCATTGCTTTCAAAGGTTTAGCCTCCTCCCTTATTTTTTCTGGAAATGCCCCTCCACGTAATACCAGCGCCCTTCTTCCCGTACAAAACGGCTGACTTCATGCAGGCGATGCGCACGCCCGTCGATCTTGTAGCGCGCCACAAACTCGACCGTGGCGTCGTCTCCCGCCGGCACATGCCGCTTCACCTCCAGCCCCAGCCATTTGCCGCCATGCCCTTCTTCCAGCTCCGCTGCTGCAGGGCGCGTGGAAGCATGCCAGCTCTGCAGCAGGTAAGCGTTGTCGTTCAATACATACGCACTATAACGGGAGCGCATCAACTGCTCGGCAGTCGAGGCAGCCTCACCGGCATGAAAGCGCCCGCAGCAGGCGGCATACGCGCCGCCGCCACAAGGGCAGTCTTTAAGCGGGGACAGGACTGTCATGAAAGAAATTTCTCCGAATGGCATGCCCGCCTTGCCATCCAATTATCGATATGCAAAACAGCAGGATACCCGGCGGAACGAAGTGCTACCAGGCAAGCGGGTCGCCAGTATGATTGAAAAAGCCGCCGCTGTCCTGCGGTTGCAGCTTCGCAATCGCGCCCAGCATGCTGGCCACGCTTTCTTCCACCGATAGCGTGGCCTCAGCACCGCCCATCTCGGTGCGCACCCAGCCGGGCGATAACGCCGCCAGCAAGACCTTGGGGTAATCGAAGATGGCAGCGCGTACCGCCATGTTGAGCGCCGCCTTGGAAACACGGTAAGTCCACGCATAACTGGACTCCACCTCGCCGATGCTGCCCATCCCGCTACTGATGAAAACAAATTTCCCTTGCGACGCTTCGAGCAGGGGCGCAACCAGCGGAATGATCTGCATCGCCCCCAGCACATTGGTGTGCATGACCTTGTCGAACTCGTCGGCTGTTGGTGGCGACGCAGCCCCCGACAGCGGTCCGATCACGCCCGCCACATAGATCGCCAGGTCCAGCTGAACGCCATCGAGTTCCCACCCCAATGAAGCCAGCGACTCCGGGCGTGCCACATCGACCTTGATGGCAACCGCCCCTGCGGAACGCAAATCCGCCAGCGCCTTATCATCACGTGCCGTCGCATAAACACGCCAGCCCTGGGCCAGTAGCTGGCGCACATATTCGCGGCCGATGCCGCGTGAAGCGCCTATGATCAATGCATGCTGCATGGTTTCATCCTTTCCGGTTCTGTCAGTTGGATTGCAGTGGGCGGGACGATAGGCTGATCCTGTCCGGCCCTGCCTGTCGCAGCGTTAGGCTGCCTGTCGGCCAGCGGAGTACCAGCAAGATTCCGCCAACCCTTCCCGCACTACCCGGGTCGTCACCCGGCCCTACCTTCCTGTCAGCGCAGACAACGCGCAAGACCGCGCAACGCCCCTGCATGTTTTGCCTTTTCCGGCGCGCCCCGCATTCACGCCGTGCCGGAAAAGATTTCCCTGCCTATCAGCATGCGATACATGTCGCTGGTGCCAGCGCCGATCTCGTACAGCTTGGCATCACGCCACAGGCGGCCGGCAGGATAATCGTTCAGATAACCATTGCCGCCCAACGCCGTGATGGTTTCGCCGGCCATCCAGCTGGCCCGCTGCGCGGTGTACAGGATCGCACCGGCCGCATCCTTGCGCAAGGCGCGTACCGCGCCAGCGGTCTGTGCCCTGTCGCAAGCCTGGCCGACAGCATATACATAAGCCTTGCAAGCCATCATGTTGGTATACATGTCCGCGAGCCTGGCCTGCACCAGCTGGAATTCGCCTATTGCCTGCCCGAACTGCTTGCGCTCGTGCACATAAGGCAGCACCACGTCCATGCACGCATGCATGATGCCCAGCGGCCCGCCCGCCAGCACGATACGCTCGAAATCCAGCCCGGACATCAGCACATGAAAACCCTGGCCCAGCGTCCCCAGCACATTTTCTTCCGGCACCTCGCAATCCTCGAACACCAGCTCTGCGGTTTGCGATCCATGCATGCCCAGCTTGTCCAGCGTTTGCGTCACGCGAAAATCGGAAGAGCGCTTGTCGACCAGAAAAGCCGTAATGCCCTCCATACCTGCCTGCAGATCGGTCTTGGCATAGACCACCAGCACATCGGCATCCGCCCCGTTGGTGACCCAGCGCTTGGTGCCATTGAGCACCCACCGCTCACCCTTTTTATCGGCGCGTGTGGTCATGCCGGCGATATCGGAGCCGGCGTGGGCTTCTGCCATGGCCAGTGCACCGATATAGTCGCCCGCCAGCAGGCGCGGCAAGTATTTCAGCTTCTGCTGCGACGTGCCATTGCGCCGAATCTGGTTCACGCACAGGTTTGAATGCGCGCAGTAAGCCAGGCCCGCTGACGCTGAACCGCGCGACAATTCTTCCATCGCGACAATATGGGCGAGATAACCGAGCGCCGCGCCCCCGTAAGCTTGCTCGACCGTTATGCCCAGCACGCCCAGATCGCCCAGTTTTCTCCACATCTCCGCCGGAAATTCGCCGCTGCGATCGATATCCGCAGCGCGAGGCGTTATTTCGCGCGCAACGAAATGTCGCAGTTTATGACGAAGCATCGCTATCTCTTCGTTATGCTCGAACTCCAGTCCCGGCAAATCGGTCATGCTTTCTCCTTGTGCTTGAATCGCGTCCCTGCCTGAACGACCGCACGCCATCCGCAACAGAACGGCAAGCTGGCTTTTTCGCTACAATGCCCTGTGCTTATCCCAAGTGTGTCGGCCTGTTTGCTTTCCTTTCCCTGTTCTCATGAATTCCCTCGAATCGCAGCTTGAGTATCCGTTTGGCGACGCCCTGCCTGAAACAGGCAAGGTAATGGACATCCTGCCCGGCGTAAGGTGGCTGCGCATGCCGCTTCCGTTTGCTCTGAATCATGTCAATCTCTGGCTGCTGAAAGATGAGCTGGATGGACAGGAGGGCTGGACTATTGTCGATTGCGGCATCGATAACGCAACAACGCGGGCGGCATGGGAAAACATCTTCACTGATCACCTGCAGGACTTGCCGGTATTGCGCGTGATCGCGACCCATTACCATCCCGACCATCTGGGTGCGGCCCACTGGATTTGTTCGCGCTGGAACGTGCCTTTGTGGATGACCGGCGGTGAATACGCTTTTTCGCGTGTCTATTCCGCTGCCTTGCCGGGCGCCGACGGCGAAGCGATGATTGCCCATTTCCGGCGGCATGGGCTGTCCGAGGAAGGCGTGGCGCAACTGGAAGAGCGCAAGGCTTATTACCCGCGCCTGGTGCCGACAATTCCCGCCACCTATGCGAGGCTGCAGGACCAGCAAGCGGTGCGCATCGGAGCATACGAATGGCAGGTAATTACCGGCTTCGGACATTCGCCCGAACATGCCTCGCTGTATTGCGAGGCGCTTGATCTGCTGATTTCTGGCGACATGGTGCTGCCCCGCATCTCTACCAATGTGTCGGTGTTTTCCATGGAACCGGAAGCCAATCCGGTCCAGGCATACCTGGACTCTCTGCAGAAGATGGCCGGACTGCCGGCCGACACCCTGATTTTGCCTTCCCATGGCAAACCCTTCCGCGGTCTGCACACACGCATACGCCAACTGCAGGATCATCATGCGGCCCGGCTGGAAGAGGTTTTCGACGCATGCCAGCAAGCGCAATCGGCGGCGGATATCCTGCCAGTGATGTTTCGCCGCCCTCTTGATGCTCACCAGCTTAGCTTTGCGCTCGGCGAAGCGATCGCGCACCTGCATCAACTGTGGTTGAGCGGCAAGCTGGTGCGCGAGCAGAGTGAAGCAGGAATCTTGCGTTTTTGCCAGCCCTGATTCATTGCTAAAACAATTCGTCTGCAAACCCCCTGAGCAGGACGGCATCTTCCTCCAAAGCAGTTTAAGCAGTCATCGTTCTTGCCCCACCCACAAACTACCATATATGAATCACTTTCCATTCCGCACTCATTTAGCGTAAGCTTGCGTTCTTCAGGATATTCGTGGCGGCACGACACTTTACCCACGGAATTCGACTTACAAACCAGCACAGTCACAAAAAGTCACGCCATAAGCTACTGACTATATATTGACGAAATGAAATAGTAGGGCCCCATGAAAGCCTCCATAGAACGAGAACACTTTAGTCAGCGCCTGCAATTGGCATTGCGAAATGCCGACTATTCTCCTGACAGCCCCACCCAGCTTGCCCGTGAATTCAATGTCCGTTTCACGGGGCGGCCTGTTACCGTCCACGCAGCCCGCAAGTGGCTGGTCGGCGAAGCGATTCCGACGCAGGAGAAGTTGCGCATCCTTTCGCACTGGCTGGGGGTATCGGCCGAATGGCTGCGCTTTGGCAGCAAG